>JBCDFK010000449.1:0-2842 GCA_039178065.1 Pseudomonadota bacterium
ATGGATTCCTGTGACAAGCACAGAGATGACGGCGGTGTTGGAGTGCGAAATTCTATCAAACGTTAAATGGCTGTTCTGCGGACAAAGCTGCCGTCTTCGATGCGCCCAGTCTTAGTAGGACGTAACGAGAGGTCGGGTCTTTTTTGGCTGAAAAGAGCCTGCCGGACACTTGTCTGGGCGTCAATTTCTTAGCCTTGCGGCAACACAGGTTTCCCAGTTTCAGTTATTTTTGACTGTAACTCTAGACTTCCTTGCTTTAGTCGCCTGGTTGAAGTTTGGCAGTTTGCCCTAAGCCAACCAGTGATCTCATTTTCTGGCAGTGGGTGAGTCCACCAATAGCCCTGCATAGACGCCGAACCGATATCAGAAACACGCTGAGCAAGCGCTTCGGTTTCAACGCCTTCTGTGACAACGTGAAGATCCAGATCATGACAAAGATTGATCAATGCGGTGTAAACCAATTCAGTCGCCCTGTCGCTCAGCAGATTATCTATAAGCGAGAGGTCGGTTTTCAGGCCTGAAACATTGAGTTTGGAAAGTTGAGCAAGACCAGCATTGCCGCTTCCAAAATCATCAAGAACCACACGAATGCCGGCCTCAGCCAGCCGCTCTAGAATCTTGAAATAACCAGTCTCCCCATCTTTCTTGCGAAATACAACCGTTTCCAGAACTTCGATGACAATTGATTCACGACCAAGTCCACGCTTGTCTAAAGCGGCGCATAGATAGTCCATGAAATCCGGGTTTATTAATAGTTCTGGAGAGGCGTTGATTGACAACCAAACCGCTTCAAAGCCTTGCCTGTTGATGCGTAGCTTGAGATCCAAGGCTGCATCAATGGCCAGAAAATCAATATCAGCCAT
This sequence comes from Pseudomonadota bacterium, assembly GCA_039178065.1. Taxonomy (GTDB): domain Bacteria; phylum Pseudomonadota; class Alphaproteobacteria; order Rhizobiales; family Rhizobiaceae; genus Ahrensia. The sequence continues at coordinate 864 of JBCDFK010000449.1, forward strand.
GATACCGATATGTTGCGCGATTGGCAGAAATGAAGCAGGCGCAAGCATGCCATATTTGGGATGGTTCCAGCGCACAAGTGTTTCCAGTCCGCGGACGTCACTTTCAACTGCGCCGACGATTGGTTGAAAGTGAAAACTGATGCTGTTGTTCTGAACAGCTAATTTGAGATCGACAGCCAATTCTGTTTCAAATGCATACTTTTCGTGCAAATTCTGATTATACAGGGCCACGCGACACCGCCCCGATTTTTTTGCGTCATAAAGTGCAAAATCGGATTTTAACAATAGCTCTTCAACGCTTTGCACCTCTGGATTGGAAAGCGCTACGCCGATACTGATTCCACAAACCAGATTTGCGCCGTTCCATGGTATGGCTTCTTCCATCGCTGAAATAAGGGCATTAGCAATTTGTTTCAGTTCGGCCAGATTGTTGATGTTTCCGCAGACCACAACAAATTCATCGCCGCCGACACGGGCAACAAAATCATTTTTTCTAACATGTTTCTGGAAACGATTGGCCACGGTTTTTAGTACCGCATCACCGGCAGAGTGACCATGTGTATCGTTGATTTCTTTGAATCTGTCCAAATCAACATGCATGACACCAATTTGCGAGCCGTCTGCAGAAGCATCTGTCAGCATCTGATCGAGCAACCGGGTCAATTCAGATCGGTTTGCAACGTCAGTCAGATTGTCGTGCGCAGCAATATGTTTTAGTCGTTCGTTTGCGTTTCGCATTTCTTCTTCGCGTGCCACATCTTGCGTGACTTCGCGTGCCACGAGAACAGCGTAGGAAGCATTGGCGGTGCTGGGATAAAAACTCAGCGTCACATGCAGTAGAATAGTGACACCGTCCCCACGTACGTTCTTGCGGATGACATTGGTCTCGTGTTCGTAGTCTTCCGGGTTAAACCGGAAATTCGCGATCTCTTCATCGCTAAGCCTCTCGCTGGGCCCAAATGCAAAATTCAAAGGATGTTGGCCGATTACGTCCTTTGGGTGCAATTTCATTGTCCGATAATAGGCGTCATTTGCCCACAATACCCGTCCTTCCAACGTTTGAATAATCAAGCCGGTATCGGCCCGTTCAGCAGCGATTTGGTGAAAGATATGGCTTCGATTATCGGCGGATTGAATGGACTTTGGCAACATGACGCTTCCTGGATGCCATCATCGCCTGCTCATGGGCTGCACTTTGGCTCAGTTGTAGGACGTCATGTCAAAACAGTCTTAACACTAGTGCCAACAGGTTAAAGTTTCGTTGGCCTCCAGTGCACCAATCCAGAAAATTGCCTGGAACCGCGATCGGTCGAAACTGCCATGTATCGGATCAATAATTGTCCGCTATGGGCTCGAAGCTGAGTTCAAATTCTGCTGGCTATTACTCATTTGAATTTGGTCAGTTTGGCGCGAGTTCGGTCCATTAGATATCGGATATCAAACAGAACCGCGACGTTCTCTGGGAACTCTGCATGACTAAGACTATGACTTCTGGACCGCAATTGAGCCGCAACTACACGCTGATAATTGTTTTTGATCAATTGAAACGTTATGTAGGGACAATGAAAAAGTGCTGTGAATCAGAGGCAACAAAGTTCTATGAGCTGCTCAACGAGATCGCTTCATGGGTGAAACTAAATAAGGTGATAAAGCGCAAGCGCATAGAGGTGGAAACACACCTCATACCGTTGGAGATGGCGCTGATGCTCGGAAACCTAGATGTCATCAAACGGTGTAAACTGTCTTTGTGTACTGCGATCGAGCAACTGCAAGCAGCTTGCCTCTCAACCGAGGGACAGAACTGAATAGGCTAAGCATTGAGCATTAGCCGCTTGAGGAGCTTCAAATATGGAGAATTGCGCGGGACATACCGGCGCTAGCCCATTTAAGACCAACTCCGCCCGGCACAAAAGCAATTGCTTGGGAATTCCATTTGACGCCATTTTACGCTCGAACATGCTGCATTTTCGTTTAGCGGC
>JBCDFK010000450.1:0-2836 GCA_039178065.1 Pseudomonadota bacterium
CGCACGGGCGTTTCACTAAGCGCACGCTATTTGCCCAAATAGACTTTGGCTTTGTAAAACACGCGCTTTAAGCTGTTTTCATGAAAACTGATACTAAGCTGAAATTACTGCGTGCTGGGATTGCGCTGGCGTTTGTTTTGCTGATCGCCCAACAAAACTCCATATCCGACTTTGGAACTGCGATTTTCGTAGTCCCAGCTTTGTTTTTCGCTATCTATATCTGGCTTGGCGTCGCATTTTTCGTTTGCGACTTAGTCTGGATGTTGTTCACCAAGCCAGACCAGCGACTTTTTGCAACTGTGATGTTGGGAAGTGCTTTGATGGTCTTAGTTGTTCTTGCCGCAGCATATTGGCTTATCCACGATAGTATTGGGTTGGGCGGTACAATTGTTTATGCCTTTGGCGCTTACTTCATGCTTTCAATTGTGCAGTGGTTTCGGCGCCATACGGCGAGTTACTATGCGACGTTGGAAGCTGAGCAGCAAAACGCTGATCCATCGAGCATTAATACCGAAAGTTGAATTGACCCGCTGTCAGCTCGAACCTAATCTCGACAAATGAAATTTGGAAATTGGAATGCCAAGAAACTGAGGCGTATCGTGTTGATTGGCGCCATAGCATTTGTGACAGGGAAGGTCCTGTTCCAAATCATTGGTATACAATGGGCGTTTCTTATGCTGTTCGCTCTTTGGATATCAGGGCATTTTGTCGCTTGGATGAAACGTCACCCGCCATCGTCAAACCGTATCGACTGATCTAACCCGCGCTCACTATCAAAGAGTGTTGAGGCGGATCGATCATGCCGTATGGACATTCTTTTTGGATGGTTTTCCAAGATGTATTGTTCAGAACCCGCCCGCACGTTGCGAGTACGTTGCCTGAGGGCAATTGCATACAAATGGTCTGCCCTTCAGGAATATCTATGCCTTTGTAACGACAGGTGCAGTTGCTGCCTGCAAAGGCAGTACTGGAAATCAATGTGATTCCAATCGCTAGAACGCCGAGTAATCTTGGATTTGCTCCCATGATATCCTCTCTTAAAAGGCGCTATCACGTTCAATTTTCACCAAAAACTCGGCGTGTTCAGATAGTAGTTTTTGTCTGAACACCTTGAAACGTGAAGCAAACCTGACTCAGCGTCTCACAAAAGTGGCCATTGTGCAATTATTAGTGCGGGCAATTATTCCCGCTGACTTGGGTCAAATGGATTTATCGGCGTAGCTTCTGGAACTGATGGGGTTCTGCGCGCTGGCGCAGGAGCAGGTCTTTTCGGATTGTTTTGCTCGGCTGCTTTGAGTGCCGCAATCGTGTTCATGAAGTGGGTGCTGTCTGCCATATCCGCAAGGATCAGGTTGCCGTGAGATGCAGCCGTGCTGATCGTATCCAAACGGTTGGTGTCCATAAGCAAATGCAGCGCTTCCTGTTCAGATAGGCCCGATTCTGTCAGCGTTTTCATTGCAGCTTCCATACCCGTCGCAATGGCTTCGCGCATTGAAGCAATACCTTCACCCTGCAGCTTTTTGGATTCGCTTTCAGCCTGGGCGATACCCACCAACTCAATGCGTTTTGCATCGGCAATGTTTTGGGCGGCTTCTTTTTCGCGTTCAGACGCAATGACGCGGTTAAATGCATCGCGCACTTCAACACTTGGTTGTGGTTCGTCAATCAGAACATTCTCGATGGAATAACCATATTGCAGAAATTGCTCCTGTAGCGAGCTTTGCACCTGCGCTTCAATCGCATCACGATTTTGATAAAGGTCGATCATGGTCATGCCAGCAGCCGACTGGCGCACATTATTGAGCACATAGCTGGTGATCTGCTGCTCTGGATCTTCAAGCTCGTAATATGCGCGTACTGATCCCTGTGTATCGCTTGAGGCGCGGTACTGGGCCTTTACAGGCAATAGCATGAAAGCATTGTCTGACGTTTTCACCGAAACATCGGCAGAAATCTCCTGCAATTGCAGATTGACTTGCGCAACAATAATATCAATTGGCCAAGGCAGTTTAAACGTTAGCCCAGAGGGTTTGGCGTTTGTTAGAGGTCGTCCAAAACGCTCAATGATGCTGGCACGTTTACCAGGCGTAATAACAATAATGCTCCAAATAAGTAGCAGTGTAATTATTACTGCTGCTGGCGTCAGAAATAGTGTTAATTCGTTCATTGAATGCCTCTAAACATTTGTTTTTTCCGCACTTATGTGGGGATTGCAGAGGCAAATTACCAGTTTGAGCTAAATTGTTGCTTAATGAGATGTGAGCTTTTAGAGCTCAAATTGACCTGCCACGGGCACATGATCTGAGGGTTTTTCCCAACCACGGACATATTTCTCGACATCGACGCTAACCAGATGACTGGCTGCTTCTGGCGAGCACATTAGGTGGTCAATGCGAATGCCATTGTTTTTCTGCCACGCACCCGCTTGGTAGTCCCAGAATGTATAGGTTTCGGGCGCATCATTGACGGATCTAAGTGCGTCGGTGAAGCCCAAATTGGCCAATCTGCGGTATGCGGAACGGCTTTCTGGACGATATAGCGCATCGCCCTCCCATGCTTTAACGTTGTGGCAATCTGCGGGCATGGGGATGACATTGTAATCGCCTGCCAAAATTAGCGGTTCTTCCAGCTCAAGTCGCTCTTTTGCCCATGTTTCCAAACGGTCCATCCAACGCAATTTGTAGCCAAATTTGCGGTCTTCCTCGACTGGATTGCCATTGGGAAGGTACAGCGAAACCACACGTACTACGCCTTTTTCGGTTGAAACAACGCATTCTAAAAAACGTGCTTGTTCATCTTCATCATCGCCTGGAAGGCCGCGATTGATTTCATCAAA
>JBCDFK010000451.1:0-2828 GCA_039178065.1 Pseudomonadota bacterium
TGTTAACGCGCATGGAAAAAGAAGGAATATCCTACGAAGATTGCCTGGCGGACGCCCAGCGACTGGGGTATGCGGAGGCTGATCCGACATTCGATGTCGAGGGGTTTGATACGGCGCATAAACTGGCAATCTTGACGTCGCTAGCGTTTGGAAATCAAATCGCGCCGGACGAAATTTACGTTGAAGGCATTTCATCGATTACGAACGCAGACATCGAAGCAGCAGCGAGCCTCGGCTATCGCATCAAGTTACTTGGGGTGGCCGCAAAAACTGAAAGCGGAATTGAACAGCGCGTTCATCCAACGATGGTACCCCTCGACAGCACAATTGCCCAAATATCCGGCGTGACAAACGCAGTCGCGATCGACGCTGATGTGGTCGGTAATCTGGTGATGTCAGGGCCGGGGGCTGGCGGTGCCGCAACCGCATCAGCCGTGGCTGGGGATATTGCAGATATTGCGAAATGTATTGACGGTGAGCAATTGGTTCCTGCGTTGGGAAAACCAGCATCGGAGTTAGAACCCTATCAGCGCGCGCGCATGCGGTCGCATGAAGGGGGATATTTTATTCGCATGACTGTTAAAGATATGGCTGGTGTATTTGCCAGGATCGCAAATGCAATGGCAAAACACAACATTTCGCTCGAATCCATTGTCCAGCATGGTGAAACGAGCGACCAAAAAACCATCATTCTCATAACCCATGAAACCACTGAAGCTGCGGTAAGGGAGGCACTGGAAGCCATTGGCGGAGATAATTTTCTTTCAGGCCAACCGCAGATGATCAGGATAGAAAAATAGGATTACGACCTTGACGACAATCGAAGCTGAACTTGACCGAATTCTCACATTGGAACTCGTCCGTGTAACTGAACGCGCTGCTGTGGCAGCAGCACGATTGCGCGGCCAGGGCGACGAAAAAGCTGCCGATCAAGTGGCCGTGGATGCAATGAGAACCGAGCTTAATCGCCTGCCTATTGATGGCAAGGTTGTCATCGGTGAAGGCGAGCGGGATGAAGCTCCGATGTTGTATATTGGTGAAGAAGTGGGAACTAAAGACGGTCCCGAAGTCGACATAGCGCTGGATCCCCTGGAAGGAACAACAATCTGTGCGAAAAACCAGCCGAACTCCCTTGCGGTAATCGCCCTCGCAGAAGGCGGTAGTCTGCTCTATGCGCCAGATGTGTATATGGATAAAATCGCTATTGGCCCTGGATATCCGGAAGGGTTGATAGATCTTGACGCCAAGCCACAGGAAAATCTGGCGGCACTGGCCAAAGCAAAAGGATGCGAGGTCAAGGACCTGACGGCCTGTATTTTGGATCGCCCCAGACACGCAAAACTAATCGAAGACGTCCGTTCTGTCGGTGCAGCTATTCGTCTGATCGGCGATGGGGATGTAGCCGGTGTGATACACACCACCGACCCTGAGGAAACTGGCATTGATATTTATTTTGGCACTGGCGGTGCACCTGAAGGGGTCCTTGCCGCTGCAGCACTTCGATGCATTGGTGGTCAAATGCAGGGACGTCTGGTGTTGGATACTCCAGAGAAAGTTGCACGCGCAAAGAAAATGGGAATTGAAGACCCGGAGAAGAAATACACCATGGTTGAAATGGCGAAGGGGGACGTTTTGTTTGCAGCAACAGGTGTCACAGATGGCAACATGCTTGATGGTGTAAAATTTGGACGCGGGGTAATCTCAACGCATACAGTCGTGATGCGATCTTCATCCGGTACCGTTCGCGAAATCAAAGCAACGCACCAAGATCTCACTAAGTTTAGTTCATAACGACTCAATCCAGGTTGTTTGCAGGATTGTGCCCATCTGATATCCAGTTTGCATGACAAACGATAAACCGCTGGAAACGTTTCTGAACATCGATGCCTCCATCACGGGACAACGATGGGTCCAACGTCTTTCGGCGGACTCAAAAAATACAGCGCTCGCAATCTCACAATCTTTGGACGTACCCGAACTGGTCGGTCGTGTTATGGCCGGTCGTGGCGTTGGGCTAGAAGATGCTGGAGCATTTTTAGATCCCGCGATTAAAGATTTAATGCCAGATCCGGACGTCTTGACGGATATGGGGCCTGTAACAGAGCGGATTGTGAGTGCTATACGCAACGCAGAAACAGTTGCGGTATTCGGAGATTATGATGTCGATGGGGCATGTGCGTCTGCTTTAATTTACAAGCTCTTCGCCGCTCATGGCATTGAGCCAAGAATCTATATTCCAGATCGCGTTTTTGAGGGATATGGACCCAATCCCAATGCCATCCGAGACCTTGCTGATGGAGGAGCGACGCTGATCGTCACAGTAGACTGCGGCGCAACAAGTTTTGAAGCACTAGAAGAAGCAAACCGCCTTAATCTCGATGTTTTGGTTATTGATCACCATCAAATGGGTGATGAGGTCCCCAAAAGCAAAGGTCTGGTCAATCCTAACCGCCAGGATGATCTCTCGGGTTTAGGCCATCTTTGCGCTGCAGCAGTGGCATTCATGGTGATGGTTTCCGTCGTTCGGTTGTTGAGAACCAGCGGTTACTATGAGAGCCCCAAACAAGCACCAGACCTGTTATCATGGCTTGATCTGGTGGCATTGGCCACAATTTGCGATGTCGTGCCTTTGAAAGGCCTAAACCGCGCCTTTGTCGTCAAGGGGCTGCAGGTAATGAGTAAACAGCGCAACGCGGGGTTGCGAGCGCTGATGCGTATTGGCCGCCTTGATGGACCACCGCGTCCCTATCATCTTGGGTTTGTGCTGGGCCCCAGAATAAATGCGGGCGGCAGGATTGGGGATGCCGCGCTCGGGGCGAAGCTTTTAA
>JBCDFK010000452.1:0-2823 GCA_039178065.1 Pseudomonadota bacterium
ATGGTCTCGGTGTAGGTACCACCCGGATAGCGAATTTGGCTGGGTTGAAATTGCTCAATGATTTCGTCAAATCTCTGCCACGGCTGATCGCCATATTGCTGAAAATTAAACTCAAAATTTATCCCCAGCGTATCGGTACTCACTTCGTGATCAGAAACCCCGCCAACCCAAACCTCAAACTCGCGCACCTATCGCTCCTCAGCCAAGCAGACCTCATTTGCTGCGGCAGCTTGCTAGAGATTCTCAGTCTAGGAATGCACAGTTTGTGACCTGATTAGGGAACCTTCCGCGCATTTGAATTAACTTGCATCGGCCATGCCAACTTGCCGCATAGGCTCTCAGTGACATACAACAGCAAACAAACTACCCATTAAACTGTCTTGCGTGGCCATCACCGCGCTTAACTGAGGAGCCGTTGCTCTCGGTCTGACTGCGTGCTTCAACGATAAATAAACGAGCCGGGAGACAGTTCTGACCCATTCTGCCCCAGCAACCGGCAGATGATGGCTGCGCAAACCGCAGTACACATCCAGCGGGGCACCGTGATGATCCCGCTTGGGGCTTCACTGGCTAATGCCCCACTGGGTAAGGGGCTCCACTAACTGGACGATACGCCACATCACGCTCAGTTTCGGCGTTCAAAAAGTGGGAGCGGACATCAAATCGGGCGAACAACCGGTGGTGTGAAAACCATTTGGTCTTCACCTACTGAAGTGGTTCTCAGCTATTTTTAGGAAAACGGACGAACACCAAAAGCGATGAGAACAGCCCTTTATGGGTACCGGTGTCGGGCGATGCCATGGAGGCGTTTGAACACGAAAGCTCACTTATTCAACTTGACCAAAAATGCCATAATACCCCTAATGTCAAAAAGATGAGGTAAATGAATGGTCAAACCTTCATTCACGGCCAATAAACTAGCTGATATTATCAGCATTGTAGCAAGTGCACTCACGATCGGATCGGTCGCAATATCCTTTTCCTCTCCGTTACTATTCTCAACTGCCACGATGCCGGATGTCGACCTTGGAGGACAGGGTTTCATCCTGCGAGTTATGTTAACCTTCCTCGCATTCCTTGCGTTGGGATGGACATCGAGCGTCATCGTCCACGCCCTTTGCAGAACCGTCACTTCACAGGGCTCAAACATAGCTCGAAAAGCAAGTGCCGACCGCGCAAACTGGATATCATCGACTGCAGCGGTATTTCTAGGCATCGTCGTGGTACTTACAATTAGCATTCTTACACCAGGCCAAGGCGTTGAGGCGATATCGCAACTTATCTTATTTTGGGTCTTTGGTATTGGGATACTGTTAAGCGTATTGAATTTTCGTTGTCGAGCTGATGTACTAAAGGCCTCAAATGAGAAAATCTTTATCATATCAAATTTCGTATTTTTTCTTGTTATTTCTGCATTACTGACACTCATCATGTTCCTATTCGGAGAATGAATTGAACTCACAAAAGGGAAAATTACCCGCAAAAGCCGCTGTGCGACTTCTGTTGTCTGCCGCATGCATTGACGCCGTGATACTTGCTGGGGTTGTGGACACCCTCCTAGACGCTACATTTCAAATAGATTACAAAATTGAATATCCAATAACGCCAATTCTTCTTTGGATTTTTCTGCTTCTCATTCATTGGCTTGTGACCGAGACCGTTTTGTCGGGAATAACGGTCGGCCGCGCAATTCTGGGGCTTAGCATGCGCGACAACATGGGCCGCGATCTTTCAAAAAAACGTCTAGCATTGCGGTTCTTGGGAAAGGTCTCAACTTTAGGGTTATCAGGGTTACGTTTGGATAAACTGGCGCCCTATGATAACAGAAATGCAATTGCGTGGTTTTCACCCTTAGCGGAAAGCAAGCGCTATGGAATACCACTTATAAAATTGCTTGTCGTAAATGGACTGCATTCAAATGCTAGCGCGGCACTGGGCGATTTTCAAAGCTTCCAGCATAACAGGTTAATCAAAATTGGCCGTCATCCTCAAAACGACTTGGTATTGCAAGATGCCAGTGTTTCTAGACGTCATTGCGAGTTATTCGTTAAGGGTGACTCACTCTATTTGAAGGACTGCGGCTCAACCACAGGGACGCACCTCAACGGGAAAAAACTCAAACCGGGGCGAGATTGTCATTTTGGAAACGCCGATCACTTCAAGGTAGGTGGAATTTTGATACGGCTCATTGATTGATGTGAAGCTCACTCAATGCTTGCGATCGCTTCGTTTTGAAAGTCCAGCGCCCAAGTCTCCAAGTCGGCAAAACCTGAAATTGATCTCGATAGAATATGTACCTTCACAAATTCCAAACAGCGTTGTCTTCGCTGCTCGGCGTCTTGCGAATTGTTAACCACTATCTCTAGTTGCTGACCTAAGAGTTGGGCGCTGTAATCCCCTGCCAAGCCTTCAACAAAGCTTGAATACTCCAATAACACAGCTTTTGCCAAACGCTGACGTGTTTCAATCTTATCTTGAGTTTCGGTGAGATCTGCCTCAATTATGGCAAGCGTTTCGACATCATTTACTGCGCGCGCTTGCTCTCGATATTCCTCATACAGATTGACAAAGCCCTGTAAAGTAAGCGCAACGCTATTATGGTTTATGATACTTTCACACATTAAAGCACTCGATTGAAGGATCATTTTAATCGAGCTATCTCTTTGAGAATTCCTATCCACTCGAACAGATTCAATTGTCGTCTTGATGAGTTCAAGTCTTTGTTGTTCGGTCGTTCCCGTTGATTCTTCGATCATCTCGACTAAGAGACCAATGATTTCCTCCTCTGCATCTGCACTCGGCAAATTTTAATCAAGTGCCAAG
>JBCDFK010000453.1:0-2822 GCA_039178065.1 Pseudomonadota bacterium
CAAAAGCGTTGTCGGAGGGTTGGACACTCTACGGTGCGCCCACCTATGCCTTTGATCAAGAAACTGGCAAAATGCGCTGCGGTCAAGCGGTCACCAAGGAAGCGCCGGAAACCGACTATGATCCCAAAATGAAACTTAGTGCACTTTGAGAATTATACTCGCGATCAGTGTCCTCCTTTGCACCTTGCTTCCGACTGGCGTGGCATACGCACAGCAGCGTTGTGCGCTGGCGCTCGTGCTCGCGATTGATGTTTCGTCCAGTGTTGATCCAGGTGAGTATTCGCTTCAAATGCGCGGTATGGCAAACACGTTGCGCGATAGCGAGGTCATTGAATCAATCAGGCTTAGTGGCGGCATTCAATTGTTCGCATTTGAATGGAGTGGTCGACGTCAGCAAGTTGGTATTTTGCCGTGGACCTATCTTAGTGATCGCGCAAGTGTTTTGGCCGCTGCGAGTATTATTGAAAATCATCCGCGAGGCCATTCGGATCTACCTACCTCGCTCGGATTCGCGTTGGGTTATGCAGCAATCCAACTTCAAAAGGCACCACAGACTTGTTCTCGCCAGGTCATTGATGTGTCAGGTGATGGCGTCAATAATGATGGTTATGAGCCGAGACTAGCCTATCGAAACTTTGTCTTTGATGGCGTCCAGGTCAATGGTTTGGTGATCGCAGGTGCGCGGCCAGATCCAGTTCCATACTTTAAGAGCGATGTGATTTTTGGCCCAGGGGCCTTTGTTGAGGTTGCTGCTGATTTCGCTGATTACGAACGCGCGATGAAACGGAAATTGCTGCGCGAAATTAACGGAAGCGCATTGTCGCTGCTGAATGTCGAGTAATTAATCCAGCGCGTTTTCAATGTCTGCGATTTCTAGTTCCGACAGCCCGAAGTGGTGACCCAATTCGTTGATCAGTATATGGATGATAATGTCGTGGAGCGTTTCTTCATTTTCGCACCAATAGTCCAAAATTGCGCGCCTAAAGAGCGTTATTCGATTGACACCGTTTTTGTGTGAAGGCGTCCAGTGCCCGCTCAACCCCTGGCCCTCAAACAGACCCAAAATATCAAATGGTGATTCTAGTCCCAAATCATCGGCCGTATCCTCGTCAGGATATTCTGCGATATGGATCGGCGTTCTTTTTGTGAGCGCTCGAAAATCTTCGGGGAGGATTGCATAGGCTTCGTAGGCGATGGCTTGCAGCGTTGTTGCATCTGGGGCTAACCGACTAGCCCAGTCTTTAGAGTTGTCTTTTCTTGCCATTTAGAAGATTCCGCTTCTTGTCTTCCTATCTCCTATAATCGGTTAAAACAATCATCTGCGTTTCACTCACTAGCTGCTTATTGTAGATTATCGACGTCGGCTTGGGTAACGACATATTGAGCTGTGAGGCTGATTTCGTCGCCGGGCGCCAAGACCTCCCAATTGCCATCTATGACACTGTCGGTTGAATCGCCCACCGTGCCATTATCGTCCGTGAGCTGTTCATTGTCGGGTGTGGGCGGTGTACCAGACCCATTGTGCACATCGACCACGCCAACATCATCGATTGTCACATTGCCCGCATTTGTGATCACATAAGTGTAGGTGACAACTGTACCAACTGGTGCTTCTTGCACGTTGCCGGCGACAAATCCGGGCGCACTTGCCACTTTTGAAATCGTTAGGGCCGTACCACCTGTTATGGTGTTTGTGGCTGATGAATCGGGTGATGTCACAATTGTTGAGCTAGGCGCTGTGCCACCGGCAGATGCCGTGTTTGTAACACCGTTTGTAATCCCAAATGAATTGTCCACATCGGCCTGGCTGAGTGTATAAGTAGCCGTGAAGATTTGAGAGCTACCTGCTGCAATCGTTGCCGATGCGGGTGAGAATGCAGATAGAGTTCCGGTGCCAGCCAGACTGTTAAAGCTGGGTCCGGGGTCAGTGATCGAAACATTCGTCAGTTCCACATTGCCAGTATTGTCGACTTGAAAACTGTATCCAATTGTATCGCCGCCATCGGTAAGGCCGGTAACACCACCCAGCGCAACAGTGGGTGTTCCTGCGGATTTAACAATTGTCAGCGATGGTATTTCGCGCAACACAACTTCAGTGGCCGTATCTGATTGAAGTCGTGTCGCAAAGGACTGTGCGCCGGTGCCCACACCAGCAACGGCAATATTGGTTACATTGGGTTCAGACATATCAGTCGCCAAAACCGTGTAATCAGCGGTACAGGAGTGGGTGCCACCAGAAGCAATGGGTGTTGCGATCGTACCGCAAGTAAAGGTGCCGATTTGATCGTCCTGGATTTGGATGTTCTGACCGGTATTGATCGGCAATGGCCCATCATTAGTGATGGTGTAAGTATAGGTAATGGTCTGGCCAGCAGCAGAATAATGTGTCGTTGGCGTCGACTTTGTCAGCGAAATCGATTGGTCAACGGTTATTGCGGTGGCGGCCCATATACCGATGCCCCTTGCCGCAGCATTGCGGCTATTGACGCCATAAACATTTTCAATTGACTCATCATAGACAATTGTTGCGACAGATGTGCCGGACGGGTACGTCACGAGGATGGATCCATTGGTGTCGCCGGTTGAATTGGGCGATCCCGTTGCACCTATATTATAGACACATTGAGCCTCATTAGCTGCAAGAGCACCTGTTGAACCTGAACCGGTTGCGGGTCCGATCACAACAGATCGCGTTGCTGGCGCACCAGAAACATAAGAGAGCGTTGGGTTACCATTGTCGCCGGTCAGGGTGACGAAATCGCAGCGGTCTGAGTTAGCATTGTTGTCGGCGGCATCAATATCAGAAACCACAAATGACAGTG
>JBCDFK010000454.1:0-2820 GCA_039178065.1 Pseudomonadota bacterium
TCTAGAGGGTGCCAACCTTCGCTAAGCTTTCTTGTTAATTCTGACATTCAGATTAGCAGCACTAAAAAGCCCCACATTGCTCTCAATGTGGGGTTTTTTGTTGTTCCTTGGTGGTCGATTTAGAGGCTTAACCAGCGATCTTTGAGAAATCAGCTAGAGATTGCGTTGTGTTGCGCAATGATGCGAGCAGGCGCAGGCGGTTATCCCGCACTTTTGCATCGTCAGCATTGACCATCACATCATCAAAAAACGCATCAACCGATGGACGCAATTGCGCCAGAACGCTGAATGCGCCCTCATAGTCCTCAACCTTTACGCAATGCGCCGTATCCTCGCGCACGGCGAGAATTGTGTCTGACAGATCTTGTTCCGCCTGCTCGGTAAGCAATGCCGGGTCAACATCTGCATCAAAAGTGCCTTCGCCATCTTTTTTCTCCTCAGCGGCGAGAATATTGAGCGCCCGCTTGGTGCCGGTCGTCAAATTAGCACCGTCTTCGCTTTCGAGCAGTTTGCCCAAGGCTTCGACCTTGCGCACGACTATCAGCAGATCATCATCGCCTTCGGAAAGAACAGCATCAATAAGATCGTGCCGCGCTCCTTTATCTCGCAGATAAACCTTCAAGCGGTCATGGAAGAAAGAGAGGAGGTCAGCGTTCGCGCCTTGCGCCAACAAATTCATCCGAATACCATTTTCCAGCAATATCCGGATCACGCCCAAGGCCGCGCGCCTCAGTGCATAGGGGTCTTTCGAGCCCGTTGGCTTTTCATCGATGGCCCAAAAAGCCACCAAAGTGTCGAGCTTGTCAGCTAGCGCCACGGCAATTGCGACCGGATCGGAAGGCACAGCATCAGATGGGCCTTGCGGCTTGTAATGATCTTCAATGGCTTGCGCTACATCAGGTTTTTCGCCTTGAAGCGCTGCATAACGACGTCCCAAACCGCCTTGTAGCTCTGGAAACTCACCCACAGCTTCAGTTGTCAGATCAGCTTTAGCGAGCACCGCAGCGCGCTTCGCATCGCTCGCATCTGCGCCGACAATGGGTGCTAGTTCTGCAGCTAACGCCGCAATACGAGTAACGCGCTCACCTTGCGTGCCAATTTTTGCGTGGAACGTCACGCCCAAATGGTCGAGTTTTGCCATCCGCTGATCGAGCGGTTTAGCTAAATCGAGATCGAATTTGTCGGCGGAGGCTTTGAATTGCTCCAGATCAGGCAAATTCGCTTGGTCCGTTTTCCAGAAGTGCAGCGCATCAGAAAGCCGAGCGCGCACCACCTTGCCGTTTCCAAGCGCGATTTCAGCGCCACCATCAGTCGCGGCGATATTGGATACGAGAATGAACTTATTGGTTAGTTCGTTTGATCCCTGTTTGCGACAAACAAAGCACTTCTGGTTGGTTTTGATCGTCAGCCGCGTCACATCATCAGGAATTTGCAGAAAATCTTCCTCAAATTCACCCATCAAAACGACAGGCCATTCAACCAGTCCAGAGACTTCCTCGAGCAGGCCATCATCTTCGACCAAATCAACGCCATTGGCAAAAGCCAAGTTTTTGGCATCTGAAAAGATAATTTCCTTACGTCGTTCAGCATCTAGAATCACGAAGTTCTTCTCTAAATTGCTGACATAGTCATCAAAACGGCGCACAGTGAATGCTTCGCCCGCATGGAACCTGTGGCCGCGCGTTGTGTTGCTCGATGCAATACCAGCGACCTCAAAGTCCACGATCACCGGATCTTCGGTCTCTGGACCAAAGGTACATAAGATCGATTGCAGTGGACGAACCCAGCGTAATGATCCGGGCGTTGATGATTGAGCACCCCAACGCATCGATTTCGGCCATGCAAAATCGCGAATGATACCAGGCATCACTTCAGCGATGATTTCTTCGGCGTTGCGGCCTTCTTTCTTGATGATCGCGACGTAGAATTCGCCCTTTTTGGGGTCACTTTGAACACTTGCTTCTTCGATCGACGAAAGACCAGCGCCGCGTAAAAACCCTTCAATCGCTTTTTCAGGCGCATCAACGCGCGGGCCTTTACGTTCCTCCGAAACATCAGCTGAGCGTGCTGTTAGGCCACGAACATCAAGCGTAAGGCGGCGCGGCGTCCAATATTCACGCGCACCTTCATAGGTAAGGCCTGCGTCTACCAAAGCATTTGTGACGCGTGCGCGCAGCTCACCTGCTGCCTTGCGTTGCATACGCGCAGGGATTTCTTCGGAAAACAATTCAAGCAAAAGATCGGGCATAGTTAGTCCAGATAAATTAGGTGTCGGTCAGATCCTGACCAAATGCGATGTCATGCCCATCGAGATCTTGAATTCCAAACTCAAGAACGCCGTAGGGCTTTTCATGCAGCGTGTAATCTATCTTTGCGCCGTTGGCTATAAACTCTTCGTAAATTGATTTGGCATCGTCCACCCAAAAATACGCATTCCAGATGCCATTGAATTCCCAATTGGGTTTGTTTGAATGATCTGAACAATGCGAAAGCATGATAAAACAGCTGTCGCGCCGCATTATTGCAAAGTCGGCGGGTTCACCCCACTGCCTTCCTGTAAAGCCCAAGTTCTTTTCCCAATATTCAACACTGGCCTTAAAATCCTTGACCAGTAGAACTGGAGCCTGCCCGATGAGCTTAGCTTTGTCTGCCATGTTACCAGCCACCGCCGCCACCGCCACCGCCGCCGCCACCGGATGATCCGCCGCCACCGGAGAATCCCGATGAGGACGATTTTGGCGCTGGTAAAGATGATGTCATTGAGCTGGCCAGATCCGTGCCAATACTACCCATTGTGTCACCGATAGTGTCGGGTGAAAA
>JBCDFK010000455.1:0-2818 GCA_039178065.1 Pseudomonadota bacterium
ACGACATTGGGTATATCGCGTGACGACGCATCGACCTTTCTAGATACATATCTGAAAAAGGGCGTGATTGGTCTCGATCCATTCATCAACCTCGATATTGAGGGTGTTGGTGAGCTTATGCGCTTAGCCACAGACAAGGGCCGATCTACTAGGCCGGACATATTGCTGGGTATTACTGGCGAACATGGCGGCGACCCAACATCTATAGCTTTCTGCGAAGACTTGGGCCTGGACTATGTGTCATGCTCGCCATATCGCGTGCCGATTGCGCGTTTGGCTGCTGCTCAATCTGCCATCGCCATGCTTGGCGAGGATTGACACACCATCAATTCGAAATAGGCCTCTGCAAATGCTTGCAAATGAGGCGCTGAAGACAAGTCTGGTGCAATTTCAGCATGGTCGCCCGCATCATCGAGGGCAACGAAAACAAACAGCGGCATGCCATCTTCAACAGTAGCAACCGCTGCGAGGCGTTGCCATTCATGTTCTGGTAAAGCTGGAATATTGAACAATACCTGAAAACCGGCAGATTGCGCCGCGTTGTCGAGGCAGGCTTCAAAACCATTGGCACGCAGGTCTTCGGCGCCAAGAGCAAGTTCAAACTCTACCATTTTTATATGGATTGATTGCTTAGATTTATCCTCAATATCTGGGGGCCAAGCCGTGGCCTGGGACTCTTCCAACTCAGTCGTTACGCTTACATTCATGGGTACCTGCCAATCATTACTAGACCCCAGCCCAATCAAGAAAGCCGTGAAATTCGGCCAAGTTAAGGCAAGATTCGTCACGGTACTTTACAATCAGGGTGCCTACGAAGTAACGCTTTGCGGCGATGATTGATCAAGCACGGTTAACGGGAAGAATTGTTGAATGAGGCCATTACCCAGACGAATGCCCTCAAAATCGGCCAAGTGGGCGTTGCGCATAGCAATATTTGTACCCGTTCTGGCGTTGTTATCTGTGCTTGCTCATCGAAGTGGAAGCGTTGAGACGCCAAGTTTCCTTGTGCTACTTGCCACAGTTGCACTTTGTGCATTGATTGCTTTTATATTCGTCATTGCAGCGTTTCGCAGCCTTTGGGTAAAGGGTAAACGCGGTGGGCGTCGAGCAACCTGGGCATTGTTTATTATCGCAATTATTGCTGCGCCCTATCTTTATGCAGCGGCACTCTCAATCACGCGCCCGCAGGTCATAGATGTATCAACTGATTTAGTTGATCCACCCGTTTTTCAAGCAGAGGCACAAACGCTGGGTGAAAATGCGAGCACCATTATTGCTGGTAGTATATTGGATGGCTATCCAGAAATTACTGGACGCCGCTACAATGCGGCATCGGACTCATTAATTGAACAAGTTCTGCAGGTCGCATCAAACAATTCTTGGTTGGTAACAGCGCGTAGCGGGAGAGTGGGTGCGGACGATGAATTTACGCTGGAATTTTTGCATAAGTCTCTCATTCTCGGAATGCCCACTGAAATTATTGCGAGAGTAACTGACGAGGGTGAAACCACCTATCTGGATGTGCGATCGAAATCTTTGTTTGTCAGTCATGATTTAGGATCAAACGCGAGCATTATTCGGCGATTGATCGCCGATATCGATTTCAATTTAGCTGGCCAGATAATCCAGTAATTCACTTCGCAAAGTAGTTTGTCGTCAGTGACGGTGCGCCGTCGCAAGTCACGCGGCCCTGCTCAATCAAGTCTTCAAGATGTGCAAACACCGATAAACCAGCAGCGCCATGCAAACGCACATCTGTGCTCCGATAAATCTCTTTTACCATTTGTGGGATTGTCTGATCGCCGCTTCTCAGGCGCTCTAGCACCGCACGCTCTCTCATTTTCCGATGCGTTTTAATACCGCGCAAGAATGGACCAGGGTTTTGTATTTCACCACCATGACCTGGCAAATAAAGCGCGTCGTCGCGAGACAGCATTTTGTCTAGTGAAGCCATATAGGCGCTCATAGAGCCATCGGGAGGAGCGACAATCGTTGTAGACCAAGCCATAACATGGTCGCCTGAAAACACTGTCCCAGTATCAGCCAGAGCAAAAGCAACATGATTGGCGGTGTGACCGGGAGTCTCAATGGCTTCAATGCGCCAACCATCACCATCAATAATCTCCCCATCACGCAAAACCTGATCTGGCGCATATTCTTTGTCAGCCGAAGCATCTAGCGCGTTGATTTCGCCCAAGTGCAATTGGCGCGCAGAAAAATGTGGTGCCGCTCCAACTAGCTTTGCACCGGTACTGGCTTTTAGTTTGGCCGCTAGCGGGGAGTGATCAGCATGTGTATGCGAAACGAAGATATGGCTAACCGGCCGGTCTCCAATTGTTTGAAGTAACAGATCTAGGTGTAATTGATCGATAGGGCCGGGATCAATAACAGCCAAGGTGTTTTGACCAATTATGAAAGAGTTGGTTCCCTTGTAGGTAAATGGACCACTGTTACGACAAGTTACGCGCAAAACATCCTTGGCAACAGTCACTGCCTGTCCATGATTTGGTTCAAATGATTTTGAAAACAGATTTGATTCCGCCATGCGTATTGTGGAACTCAGTTCGTGAAATTGGGCCTATCGATTCTGGGAAGACTAGCATCCAATGATTACTGCTCAAATGCGCAATCGAATACTTCTTAACGTGTTTTGTCGGATAGAATCAAAGTGGCATTTTTCAACCGCCATCGCCCAGCAAGTGAATACGCATAACAAGAATTCTGCAAAAGCCTTTAATAACAACACTTAAATGGAAAAAGCTGAATCAATTCGTCAGAATGGAATGAACAAAGAAGTTCATCGTCGAGGCTGGGATTA
>JBCDFK010000456.1:0-2806 GCA_039178065.1 Pseudomonadota bacterium
GCTGCTTGCGCCGGAAAGTGCTGGAGCGGACCATCTCAAAGCGCTGTCGCGTATTGCAAGGGTACTGCGTGATCCTGACAGACTTGCGGCGCTGCGTTCAGAGCCTGCTGATGCTGACTTCTACGAACTCCTTGTTAATGATACCAAATCGGACGCTGCATAAATTGGGCCAGGCTCTTAGGGGAACCTGGCCCGGCGCATTCTAACGAATGCGCAGATCCGTTTGTGCATCAAACAAGAATGCTCGTTTTGGATCGAATGCAACCGTGGTCTCAGCGCCTTCGGTGACTTTGTGACCTTCTGGTAGTTGAATTGTCAGTGGGCTTTCACTGTTGCCGCCCGCATAGGCGAATGATGTGCCGCCTAAGTCTTCAATAACGTCGATGGTGACTTTGAGCTTCGCAGCGCCGCCGGCATCAAAATGCTCAGGGCGAATGCCAAGCTTGACCTTCTGGCCTTTTTCTAACTTCGTTGTCGTGGGCACCGCAGCTTTTGAACCGGCGTAGTCATCGAGAGCAACATTTGCATTGCCCTTTGTATATGACGAAACGACGCCAGACAGGTGGTTCATCTTTGGTGACCCAATAAACCCGCCAACAAAAGCATTGTCCGGATTGCCATAGAGCTCCAATGGCGATCCATATTGCTCGACGCGTCCCGCCCGCAAGACAACAATTTTGTCGGCAAGCGTCATTGCTTCAACTTGGTCGTGTGTCACATAGATCATTGTTGCACCAAGATCCGCATGCAGCTTGGCAATCTCTAGGCGCATTTGTACGCGCAGTTCAGCATCAAGGTTGGAAAGTGGCTCGTCAAATAGAAATACTTTCGGTTCGCGGACAATTGAGCGACCGATAGCAACACGTTGACGCTGCCCGCCTGATAACTGTTTTGGCTTACGGTCGAGAAGTGGCTCAAGGTGAAGAATTTTTGCCGCTTTATTCACCCGCTCATCAATGTCTGATTTTTCATGGCCGGTCATTTTAAGGCCAAAACCCATATTCTCGCGGACTGTCATATGCGGGTAGAGCGCATAGGACTGAAACACCATCGCAACACCGCGCTCAGAAGGGTCCACATAAGTGACATCGGAATCACCGATGAACAATTGCCCTGAGGTTGCTTCCTCCAGTCCTGCCACCAGGCGGAGAAGTGTCGACTTGCCGCAACCCGATGGTCCGACAAAAACAACAAAGTCTCCGGTTTTGATGTCCAAATCAACGCCGTGAATAACATCCACTGATCCAAAAGATTTTTTAAGTTGTTTTAGTACGACGTCGGCCATTATGGCATCCTCCAGTCAGGGTTGATATGTCTAAAATCTTCATGCGCGGGGCCCCATCTTAATAGGCAGGTCGGCGTTTATCGCGCGTGCTGTTTCACGAACGGTTGCCGCCCATCCGTTGAGCTGGTCCATCGAAATTCGGTAGCTGGGCGCTGTAACAGACAGCCCTCCAACGATTGAACGATCGGCACTGTAAATCGGTGCCGCAACACAATGAATGCCGGGCTCATGCTCTTCACGGTCATAGGCGTTGCCAGTCGCGGCGATCTCATCGAGTTCTGCAAGTAGCGATTCTGAGTTCGTAAGTGTTGAACCGGTGAATTGCTGAAAATTAATGTTGGCAATGCGCAATATTGCTTGGTCGCGTGGCAAAACCGAAAGCCCAGCTTTTCCAACGCCAGTACAATAGCACGGAGAAGAATTGCCCACTTGGCTGTGCATGCGCACCGCTTGTCGCGACTCAACTTTGTCGAGATAGATAACTTCAGTTCCTTGCAAAATGCCAAGATGAACGGTTTCGCCGGTCAATTCATGCAGGGCGCGCAGATGAGGTTCGGCAATCTGCCTAAAACTATTTTGACTCCAACTTTGCGCCGCGAATTTAAGCAATCGCAAGCCAAGTGAGTAGGATTGGTCGGCGTTGACCTGAAGCAAACCTTCTTCGATTAAGTTTGAAACTTGGCGGTGCAGCGTGCCGCGAGGTTGGTCAATATGACTGGCTAAATCTTTAAAACGCATGGGCTCTTGCGCTGACGCGATGACGTCAAGCACACTAATTGCCTTGCCGAGCGTACCAGTGTCGCTGCTCAGTTTTGCGCTGGCCATGTTCCTCCCGAGAGCCACTACGATGTATTGAATTTTGGTTTGGTTCGCACTTGACTCTGAACGTCCCATAGACCATTAATTCAACATAGTCAAATCGAGTTCCATTATATGGAATGAGAATGAACCTATGTTTCATGCCCAAAGAAGTTGAGTGGAATTTAGTGCTCAGCGGTTCTAGGGTGTGGTTAAGCGGCTAATTGGCCACTTGAGTTTAATGCGTGAATTTCACGTAAAATTCCTTGGGAGGAAGCTTGAGATGAAATCTCTAATTAAATCGACAATCGTAGGTGCGGTTGCATCTTCGCTTATGGCAGGTGCGGCATTCGCTGGCGATCTGGTTATCAACTTTGATGATCCAAACCCTGCACCAAAGGCTGGTTTTGAAGCTGCAGTTGAGGCCTTCAAAGCAGCGAACCCTGATGTAAACGTAACTGTAAACATCAATGATCGCGAAGCACACAAAACTGCGATCCGTAACTTCTTGTCTGCAGACGCACCGGACATCACCGCATGGTATCCGGGCAATCGCATGGCACCATTCGTGGATGCTGGCCAGTTCGAAGATATCTCTGATCTTTGGGCATCAGACTCAAATCTGTCTACGAGCTTTGAAGCGATCAAGCCAACAATGACACGTGATGGAAAGCAGTGGGGCGTGCCTTACTCTTACTATCAATGGGGCGTTTACTACCGCAA
>JBCDFK010000457.1:0-2804 GCA_039178065.1 Pseudomonadota bacterium
CCGGCATTCAACACCGCATCACAAATAGCATCAAAGCCAAGTGTTTCCTCATTAACTTCAACGCCTCTCAATGCCCGATAGATATGTGAATGCATTTCATCATCAAGCACAAATGCTTCAAAACTAGCTCCAAGCAGTGAAGCGGTCATGCCCGACGACTCATATATGAGGTTTCCGCCCGCCAAGCCCGCTGCCAAGGCGGAGATGCCCTTCTCTACACCATATTGCGCATCAATCGCTTTCGCGTCGGTCATGGAACTCGCCACACCCGATGGCAGGCCAAGCCAGTTGGATATCTGAGCAGATGCAGCGTTCATCACCGAAATCTCGCCGCCTCCGCCCACAAATGCGCCGGTTCGCAAGTCGACGACTAAAGGCCAATTCGAAAATATCATCGGGTAGCCGGGTTGAAAGGCGTTGACCATTATGAGGCTGGCTAATGTTTCAGCAAGCGACTGCGCTAAAAAACCTGCCAAGGTTGCTGGTGCTGTCGCGCCTGATTGGGCAGCGGTAATACATGAAATTGGGATGCGGTGTTTCATGCACTCCAGGGTGACAGCAACTGCATCATCGCCATAACGCATAGGCGAAATTACAGGACTAATGTGCGCTTTTAAGAAGGGTGTCTGGCGATAAAGGTTTGAACTGCCATCACCACCCAAGGCGATATCGACCATGCGCATGATCGGATCGACATGTTCTGCAACAGTAAAAGAGGTCGCAACGGGCTTTGTTGTACCCTTCAGCAAGGCGAATACAGTGTTTATATCCAGATCTTTGATGACCGGCAGATCAGTTGCTACGCAGCATCGTGTAAACCAGCTTACATTGGTAAGTGTGTCCTGAAGGCGCGTGAAATCATAAAGATCCTGCAACGTCGAAGGTCGGTAACTTGCCGTTTCAATATCTAGTGTTTGCACCGCCGCGCCACCGGTACCAAAGTACACACGATCTCCCCCAACTTCGATAGATCTATTTGGATCGCGACCGTGGAAGACAAATCCAGATGCAGCCATCTCAATGATTTTTTCAACCATCTGGGTTGGGAACCGTATGCGGTCATCGGCCTTCTGTGCGCCGCACTTCAGAAGTTGTTTTTCGAGGACTTCTGGAACTTCGCCCATTCCGAGTTCGGCAAGCAACCGCAGCGCGACTGCATAAATGGATTCCATTTCGTCCTGTGTGAGCGGCTTATACCGCCCACCAATCTGACCAGGCGGGCAAGGATTTACTTCGGGCGGCAGACTGCGCATTGCCAGGCGGTTCGCCCGCCCACCAGACCTTCTGGATGATACTTTACCCGCCATTTCTTAAGCTCCGAACACTGTCGAAGATTCGAGCATCGAATGCGTATTTGCACAATCAAAATGTTGGTTATACGTAATATTGAAAGTCTAATTGTCGTTTTTTTGAACTAATCAAACACTTCTTGACGCGGAGTCCCGCAAATAATTTGATGGCGAAAAGTCGACAACTCCAGAGGCGTCAAATGAAAACCCACACCGATGTGGTCGTGATTGGCGGCGGCATAGCCGGCTGCTCAACCATCTACCATTTAACCCAGGAAGGGATTACCGATTGTGTTCTCATCGAGCGTGATGAATTGACGTCGGGCACCACCTGGCATTCAGCCGCTCAGGTTACAAACTTTGGTGGCAATCAAGCGATGATTGGGCTCAAGTCGCATTCAATCAAGCTCTATAAGGAGCTCGCTGACGATCCCGAATATCCCATCAACTACCACCATGGAACCGGCGGCATCAGATTAGCGTCTACTCAAGACCATATGGATGGTTACTATCACTTTCAATCGCTTGCTAAAGGCATGGGCGTTGATTTTGAAGTTATTGATGCAGAAGAGTGTAGAAGGCGCCACCCTCTCATTTCGACAGATAACCTTTTGGGTGGTCTTTGGGATCCGATGGATGGCGACATCGATCCAGCCCAACTCTGCCAAGCGCTTGCTAGGCGCGCCCGACGCGCAGGGGCAGAAATCTACCGTTTCACACCTGTAACCGACCTTACACAAAAACCCGATGGAACATGGATTGTGCATACTGAAAAAGGGGACATTGCATGCGAAAAAGTGGTCAATGCTGGTGGCTATCGATGCAATGAAATAGGTAAAATGATGGAGGTCGAGCACCCCGTTGCTTCGATGGAGCATCAATATATGCTCACGGACGATATTCCGGAAATTCTGGATCTTGAAGAAGGCTTTCGCGTGCCATTGCTGCGCTGCCCAACGGATGACTTTTATCAGCGAGCCGAAAAGAATGGACTACTCATCGGCTTTTACGAGCAGGACTGCAAAACCTGGGGCATGGACGGGATCGATCCGAATTTCACCAATGCACTTTGCCCTGATGATCTTGATCGGGTCGTAGACGTTATGGAAGGCGCATTTGCCAGACTTCCTTGTCTTGAAAACGCCGGTATTAAGTCCATCATTAACGGCCCAATCACATACACCATTGATGGCTTGCCATTGGTCGGCAAAATTCCAAACAAACGAAATGCATATTGCATCACCGGCCTTCGCGCGGGATTGGGCGAAGGCGGTGGTCACGGCTGGCTTCTAGCTCAGATAATCGCGCATGCTGAAGCTTGCTATGACACCTGGTGCCTCGATCCGCGTCGATTCACCCGCTATGCCAATCAAGAATATACAGCGCTTAAGGCAGTTGAAGACTACCAGAACGAATTCAGATTTCACATGCCGCATGAATACAGACCTGCGGGACGCCCCATCAAAACGACGCCATTGACTGCCAAGCTGAAAAAATTGGGCGCAGAATTTGGCG
>JBCDFK010000458.1:0-2791 GCA_039178065.1 Pseudomonadota bacterium
GATCAGGCGCCGGCAAATCGACGCTTATGAACGTGCTACTGCGTCTTTATGATCTTGAGGGCGGAAAAATTCGCGTTGATGGGCAGGATATAGCCTATGTCACACAAGACAGCCTGCGCGGACAAATAGGCGTTGTAACACAGGACACATCGTTGCTGCACCGATCGGTTCGGGAAAACATTGCTTATGGTAATCCGAATGCAACCGATGGGGAGATCATCCAAGCGGCGAAACGAGCAAATGCGCATGACTATATTTTGGACCTTGTCGATCTTAATGGTCGAAAAGGGTACGATGCGCATGTGGGTGAACGCGGTGTGAAACTCTCTGGTGGTCAACGCCAGCGTATAGCGATTGCACGCGTGTTTCTTAAAAACGCGCCAATCCTGGTCTTGGATGAGGCAACATCTGCTCTAGATTCTGAAGTTGAAGCGGCAATTCAGGACAATCTGAACGCGTTGATGGAGGGAAAGACCGTGATCGCTATTGCGCATCGACTTTCAACGATTGCCAATTTGGATCGTTTGATCGTTTTGGAGAAGGGTTCGGTCGTCGAAGAAGGAAGGCATGATGTCTTGGCCAAGTCGAACGGGCTATATGCGCAATTGTGGGCGCGCCAGTCTGGCGGCTTCCTTGGCTTGGATGAAAACGTGGCGGCAGA
Source organism: Pseudomonadota bacterium (assembly GCA_039178065.1). Lineage (GTDB taxonomy): Bacteria > Pseudomonadota > Alphaproteobacteria > Rhizobiales > Rhizobiaceae > Ahrensia. The sequence goes on from JBCDFK010000458.1 coordinate 662, forward strand.
ATGAGGGAACCCTTTCGCCTAAAAACTGATGATAGCGGTAAATATGATACCGATCATGGTGTTTGGAACCGGTTCGAACGTTTTATCGATCCGTTTTCCAACACCGATGATGATGTATTGCCGCGCGATGCATGGGGATTCATTTTTCACTTCGCCAAGGAAGCGAAAGGACCCTTTCTGCTTATGCTTGTCATTGGCGGGCTAGTAGGGGGCGTCGATGCCGCGCTTTACTGGTCGGTTGGTTATCTCATTGATATATTGGACCAAACAACGCCAGAAGCACTATTTCAGGATTTCGGACTTCAGCTGTTGGCGATCTTCTTGCTACTATTGGTGGTGCGCGCTGTTGTTATGAGCGCCGCTGCTGTCGCTGAGCAGCAAATTATCATTCCGCGATTTAATACGATGGTGCGATGGCAGAGCTTTCGTCGTATCATTGCGCAACCATACGCATTTTATCAGGATGATTTTGCTGGGCGTATCGCGACGAAAATCATTCAGGCGGGTGAAGCTGTCGGTGATTTTTCCGTTACGATTTTACAAGCGTTATGGTCGTTTCTTACATTTGTCATTTTGACCTTTGTGGTGTTGTCGACACTTGATTGGCAGATGGGCCTGGCCGTCGTGATTTGGTTTGGTGGATACTTGGTGGTGGCGCGCAACCTTCTGCCCAAGCTACGTGCGGTTGGAAAGATCAATGCCAATGAACGGTCGATATTTACGGGGCGTTTGGTCGATATTTTCACCAATATTCTGACGGTGAAATTGTTCGATTCTGGTGCAAATGAATATAATGGCGCCAAGAGGGCGATTGATCGCTATATGTCGACCATCACATTCCATACCCGCTATATCACTCTCGTGCGTGTCTCCGTCGCCATTCTCAATGGTCTATTATTGGCTGCGATTGGTGCGCTTTGCGTGTTGGGCTGGATGGCTGGAACCTTGAGCACTGGTTCTATTGCAGCCGCCATGGGGCTGGTGTTTCGCCTTAATCAAATGTCCGGCTGGATGATGTTCAACCTTAATGGCCTGATCCGTTCGTTTTCGACAGTGCAAGATGCGATTGAGACAATTTCGGTCGAACCAAAAATTATCGATGATCCAGATGCTAAAGAGCTCGGTCCCGTAGATGGCCATATCCGTTTTGAGGGCGTGACCTTCAATTATGAGAAAAGCGATGTCGGTCTGTTTGATGCATTGGATCTCGACGTTAGCCCGGGCGAGAAGATTGGCATAGTCGGGCCCTCAGGTGCGGGTAAATCCACGTTGGTTTCGCTGGTTTTGCGATTGTTTGAGCCAGACACCGGACGCATCTTGCTCGATGGCCATGATGTGAAGACCGTCACTCAGGCGAGTTTGCGTGCGCAATTTGGTGTGGTTAGTCAGGATCCGGCGCTTATGCACAGATCGCTGGCGGAAAACATTGCTTATGGAAAGCCAGATGCGAGCCAAGGCGAGATTGATGAGGCCGCACGGCAAGCAAAAGCATATGAGTTTATTCAGGACGCACGTGATCCGAAGGGCAGGACTGGCTTTGATGCTCATGTGGGAGAGCGGGGTATCAAGCTTTCTGGTGGTCAACGCCAGCGGATTGCGATTGCACGCGTCATGCTGAAAGACGCGCCAGTACTTATTTTGGATGAGGCTACTTCGGCACTTGATTCTGAAGTTGAAGCTGCAATTCAAGATAATCTGGCGAAATTGATGGATCGCAAAACCGTCATCGCCATAGCGCATCGTTTGTCTACAATTTCCCAAATGGACCGGTTAATCGTGTTCGATAAAGGTAAAATAGTGCAGACCGGAACGCATGATTCATTGCTAGCGAACAAAGCAGGGCTTTATGCGCGACTTTGGGCGCGCCAATCCGGCGGATTTATTGCGACTAAGGAAGCCGCAGAATAAAGCTTGTTAATAGCTGGCGATTGAGCCGCGACATAGTGCCGTCATGCTATTGTCTACTCTGGACAAAGGGCTGTTTTCGCCATAATGAAGCCATAAAATAATCCCGCCAGAAAACCGTTCTTCGGTGGGATAAATGCGCATTATTTCGAGAAAGGACGTCTCCGTGAGCGACACGACGACAACCGAGCATGAAGAACTCCCAACCCGCCGCGATTTTATCTA
>JBCDFK010000459.1:0-2788 GCA_039178065.1 Pseudomonadota bacterium
GATGGGTGTGATGCACAGCGCCGATCGGGTGGCTAAGCGCATGAATAGCACCAAGCCCTTTTTGGAATGCCGTTGACCCCATAGCAGCCGCCGACATCATATGAGCGCGCGCCTCCAGGTCGGTTCCGGTCTCATAAGCCCGCGGCAAATACTCCTTGACCAAACGCATACCCTCAAGAGCAATACCTTGGCTCATCGGATGATAATGAGGACTACTATAAGCTTCCACGCAATGCGCAAACGCATCAAGACCCGTGCCAGCTGTTATAAATTTCGGCATACCAACTGTCAGCTCAGGATCACAAATGACTGAAACCGGCAGCATTTTAGGGTGGAAGATGATCTTCTTCTCGTTTGTTTCAGAATTCGTAATAACGCTGGCGCGCCCTACTTCCGAACCAGTTCCAGCAGTGGTTGGCACGGCAACGACAGGCGCGATCGCATCCGCATCCGCGCGGGTCCACCAGTCACCAATATCTTCAAAATCCCACAATGGTCGGGTTTGGCCAGCCATGAACGCTATAACTTTTGCCAAATCGAGACCGGAACCACCGCCAAATGCAATTACGCCGTCATAGCCACCTTCGCGATATACAGTGATACCCGCATTGGCGTTGAGATCGTTTGGGTTTGGGTCCACCTCAGAGAAAATGCCTGTTCCCATTCCGGCGGCATCTAACAAAGCAAGCGTTCTGCTTGTGATATCCATGCTCGCCAGGCCCTTGTCTGTGACGAGCAAGGGTTTTGATATGCCGGCAGATCGGCATGCTTCTGCGATTTCACTAATGCGCCCCGCGCCGAACCGTATGGCTGTTGGATAGTTCCAGTTTCCGGTCAACATCATTCTATTGGGCCTTCTTTAAGTGATAAGATTTGGGGCGGGTTAAATTTTGGAAGCCAATGAAAGATAGTCCACCGCCACGGCCTGTATCTTTGCATCCTGTCCAGCAAAGCGCCGGGTCCAGATAATCACAGCGGTTCATAAAAACAGTGCCGGTCTCAATTCGCTGTCCGATAGCAACGGCCCGATCAGTGTTAGCAGTCCAGAGTGACGCTGTTAGCCCAAAGTCGCTATCGTTCATCAACGCAATTGCTTCATCGTCGTCTTTCACCTTCATGATGCCAACCACAGGCCCAAAGCTCTCTTCGCGCATCACACGCATGTCATGGCTTACATTGGTCAGAATTTGTGGTGATAGATATGCACCGCCATCGTCCTCGGCAAATGTCGCGATGTGGGCATGTGCGCCCATCGCGACCGCTTCAGATGTTTGAGCACGCACCTCATCGGCAAAACGTTTATGCGCCATCGGACCCAACGTTGTGCTTTCATCAAGCGGATTGCCAAGTTTATAGCCTTCCACAATCGCCACCGCTTTTTCGACAAAAGCTTCATACAGGCTTTCGATCACATAAATGCGCTCAATACCGCAACAGCACTGACCGGCATTGAACATTGCGCCATCGATCAAGGTATCGACGGCTGCATCCAAATCCGCATCTTCCATCACATAGCCGGGATCTTTACCACCAAGCTCCAAGCCTAAACCCGTAAAGGTGCCAGCGGCCGCCTCTTCCATAGCCCGGCCACCACCAACGGAGCCGGTGAAATTGACAAATCCAAAGCTGCGATTGGCAATCAATTCTGACGTTGTTTGATGGTTCAAAAATGCATTCTGGAAAACAGCTTCCGGTATACCAACGCTTTGAAATGCATTTGCCATGCGCTCGCCAACCAGCAATGTCTGTGTCGCATGTTTAAGAACAACCGCATTTCCCCCAATCAATGCAGGAGCGACCGTATTGATCGCGGTCATGTAAGGATAATTCCAGGGCGCAACCACGAGAACGACACCATGTGGTTCGCGTGCAATAAACCGGCGAAAATCGCCATCATCGGAGATCACAGTATCCGCCAATGCTTCTTCAGCAATGCTTGCCATATAGGTGGCACGCTCTTCAAAACCCCCAAATTCCCCACCATATCGAACAGGTCGACCCATCTGCCAAGCCAGTTCCGGCACAATTTCATCGTTCATTGCGCCCACAGCAGCAACGCCAGCCAATACAAGCTCAATGCGCTCTTTCAAGGGCCGGTTTGCCCATTCAATCTGAGCCAATTTGGCATCAGACACCACTAGCTTGGCAGCATCGGCAGAGAATACTGAGCGTTCAGCAAACACCGATCCGTCAATCGGCGAAATACACTTCAAAACTTCGGTCATTCTAGGCTCTTTCAAATCCTCGTGCGACTTCATAGTCGGTCACAATGCGATCAAACTCTTCCTGCTCCCAACTGGCAGCGCGAACATAGTGCTCAACCACCTCATTGCCCATTGCTTCACGGAGCATCATAGATGAATGCAGCGTATTTGTAGCTTCCCGCAAAGCCGTTGGTATGCTTTGAGCTTCGTCATTCTTGTACACATCACCTTTGCTTGGTGGGTCGAGCTCCAACCTATCTTCCAAGCCCTTAATTCCAGCGGCCAGAAGCGCTGCAATCGCCAAATAAGGGTTTATGTCGGAGCCTCCGATGCGACATTCGATCCGCACGGCTTGCGAGCCCTCACCGCATAAACGGAATCCTGCGGTTCGATTATCAATAGACCAAATCGTTTTGGTTGGCGCAAAGGTTCCTGCGGCAAAACGTTTGTATGAATTGATGTAGGGTGCCAGAAAATAAGTGTATTCCGGCGCATATTTGATCAGCCCAGCAACGAAGTGCCGCATAGTGTCGGACATTGAGTAATCAGCATCTTTTTGGAAAAATGCGGACTCTCCATCAAGC
>JBCDFK010000460.1:0-2763 GCA_039178065.1 Pseudomonadota bacterium
ATCGCCGATTTGCCTGCGCCCATGAGGCCAACAATTGTTATGCTTCGCTGCCCGAGTTCGGCGCGAATTAAGTCAATATTTTCTTTTTGGTTCGACATTGTCATTTGTTCATCCATATTAACGGCCTTAGCGCATGAACCAAGTGCACCTGTCAAGAATTTGAGCATGGTATGGCTGTTGATTTCGTAACAACTTGACCGCATAGGTGGTGCAGGTAAATTCTAACAGGCGGGAAAATGCCAAGTCTCTTTCGCTTCCTTTTTATGATCGGTGTGCTTGTAGGACTGGCATATGGGGCGATGTATGCGCTGGTGCTTTATGTGGAGCCAACCGAGCGCGAAATGACCGAACGTGTTCCAACCGACAAAATTAATCCAGTTCGAAAACCCCTGCCAACGCCCGTTCCGGAGCCGGAAACAGCTGGTGAAACCAATGACCAGTGATGGCGTTGGTGAAGCGGTAAGATTTTTTGGCTAGTTTGGCTTCATGATCGAAGCTTTTTTGGAAATGATTAGCGCTGAACGCGGTGCTGCTGCCAATACATTGGCTGCTTATGGGCGCGATCTAGAAGATGCTGGTTCATTTGTGCGTCAACGTCGCAACATAGAGCTTTCAAATGCGACAAGCGAAGACATTGCAGCATATCTGGCGTCACTGACAACCTTGGGCTTTGCACCTTCCAGCCATGCGCGGCGACTTTCTGCGCTCAAGCAGTATTTTCTATTTCTATACAATGAAAACATACGCGGGGATGATCCGACCGCTGTTTTATCAGCACCTAAAAAATCGGCTTCCTTACCAAAAACGTTGAGTGAAGATGAGGTATCTCGGCTGTTGGCAACGGCGGAACATGAAGCACTCCATTGTACAGGAAACGCCAAGGCCAAATTGCACGCTATGCGCAATCACGCTTTGTTGGAGTTGCTATATGCGACGGGGCTGCGGGTCAGCGAACTTGTCGGGTTGCCGGTTTCGATCATGCGGCGTCATGAGCCATTTTTCATTGTCAAAGGCAAGGGCAATAAGGAACGAATGGTGCCGATGTCCGCCAAGGCGATGAAAGCTGTACAGAGCTACATCTTGCTGCGTAATCAAGACGAGCGTGCCGATGACTGCAAGTGGCTGTTTCCAGCTGACAATTATGCGCAAGCGTTAGCGCGACAGGTATTTGCCAGAGATATCAAAGCCTTGGGCAATAAATGCGGAATTATGGCATCGCAGTTGTCGCCTCATGTGTTACGACATGCGTTTGCAACACACTTGCTTCAAAATGGTGCTGACCTGCGTGTCGTTCAGCAATTGCTGGGTCATTCCGACATTTCAACCACCCAAATATATACCCATGTGCTTGAAGAGCGTTTGCACCAATTAGTCAATGATCACCATCCGCTTGGACAAAGATAATTGTCTAGAGATTGCACTTCGTTGCGAAAAGCTTGACATTGCCAGCGTTAAACGCCACCTGACATGCACTCATTTGATGTAAGAAGGTCGCCTGTTTGCATGTCTAGCTATCTTGAATTTGAAAAGCCCATCGCCGATCTTGAGGGCCAGATACTTGAACTCAAAAAACTCACTAATGACGATGATAGTGCGGTTGATACGGCGGACGAAATTGCACGTTTGGAAAAGCGTTCGCAGGATGCGTTGGTTGATGCTTATCGGAAGCTGACGCCGTGGCAGAAAGCCCAAGTTGCCCGCCATCCAGACAGGCCCCATTGCAAAGACTTCATTGAAGCGCTCTTCACCGACTTTACACCGCTTGCTGGCGATCGCAATTTTGCTGAAGATCATGCGGTTATGTCTGGTTTTGCTAGATTCAAGGGTCAAGCAGTTGCAGTAATTGGCCAAGAGAAGGGCTCAGATACAAAATCGCGGCTTGAGCGCAATTTCGGCATGGCGCGACCTGAAGGTTATCGCAAAGCCGTGCGTATCATGGAATTAGCTGATCGGTTCGGAATCCCGGTTATAACGCTGGTTGATACGGCAGGTGCTTATCCTGGCGTTGGAGCAGAAGAGCGCGGCCAAGCTGAAGCGATCGCACGGTCCACCGAAAAATGCTTGAATGTGGAAGTGCCCATTATTTCGATCATTCTTGGAGAGGGTGGTTCTGGCGGCGCGATTGCAATTGCAACGGCGAACATGGTGTTTATGCTCGAGCATGCGATTTATTCGGTAATTTCACCAGAAGCGGGTGCATCGATTTTGTGGCGAGATGCCGCGCGTGCGAAAGATGTCGCGACAGCGATGAAAATTACGGCGCAGGACTTGCTGGAACTTAATATCATCGACGGAATTATTGCAGAGCCGCTCGGTGGCGCGCATCGCGATATGCATACGCTGATGGAAACGGTCGACCAACAATTGCAGGACGCATTGAAGAGTTTTGACGGAAAAACCGGCGCTGAAATAAAAAGTGAACGACGTCAAAAATTCTTGGAAATTGGTAGAAATTTATAGAATTTGCCTGCCTTAAACTGGTCTTTATTCGAGATTATCTCAATTTTCGCTCTAATCACTCTTGTGTGATAAGCGAATAGGAAACCTTGCGGTAACCGATTGTCAATTATAATTATCGGGCCGATCAATAGGTCAGTGATATGAAACTGAAACGCTTTATTACAGTTTTGGGCTTGGCTAGTGCTGTTGCGCTGGCTGGATGTAACTCGAGCGATTTGCTGGATGTTGCTCGAAAGGCCAATCAACCGCTTCCGCGCGATGTTGTTTTGAAGATGAAAGCCAATGGCATGACAAAGTCATCGC
>JBCDFK010000461.1:0-2745 GCA_039178065.1 Pseudomonadota bacterium
ATTTTTTATGTTTATGTATATTAGGGCTGTTGCAGAACATTTCGGTTCGACGATGGATTACAGCAACGAGTTAACCGGCACCCGAACAACAATAGTTGGTCCAATAGAACGGTTTTTCTTCGCACCGCATAATGTCAGCTATCATGCAGATCACCACATGTTTCCAAGTGTGCCGTTCTATCGGTTACCTGAGCTGCATGAAAAATTGATGGCCAATCCTAGCTACGCCAAAAATGCTCATGTTACCTATGGCTTTACGACTGGTCTTTGGCGTGAGCTCATTTGTCATTTTGATCCTGACCAGCAAAAGACAGAAAAACAGCAGGAAAACGCAGTCTAATCAAACAAAATCAAATGCACTTAGACCAGCGACCATCTCATCGAGACCAAGAGGCTTTGTGACGGGCGCTTCCGCACGCGCCAAACAACCCGCGCGCTCACACACTCGGCAGGCCGGACCAATGGGCATGGTCAACATATCGCCTTCCTGTGTCAGTCCGCCTGGTAAGGCCGAGCCGTAAACAACCCGATCTTTGTATTCAATGTAGCAACCAAGCAGCAGAGCTGTACGCCTGGGGCGTTCATTAAAGGCGCCCTGAGGGCCTTCCAGCGTTCGAGCGGTCACCATGAATTGGGTTCCATCTGGCATTTCAACGGCTTCCGTCAAAATCTGGGCTGGTTGAGAAAATGCCGCATGAACAGGAAGTTTTGGACAGTGCCCACCAAAACGCGCCTGCGGAAAGCCCTTCGCACCGGCGCGCCTAAAACTATTACCCGCCTGATCGATTTCAGCCATAAAGAATGGCACGCCTTCGGCATCTTTTCTGCCAAGCATCGTTACTCTGTTAGCAGCTTGCTCAAATGAAACAGCAAAGCGAGAACGCAAAACATCAATATCATATTTGCTGCGTTGGCATGCGGCGAGGAAGTCATCATACGGCATCATGAGCGCATGTGCTGCATAGCGCGCCATTTCAAAACGCATCAATCGACGCGCCTCATCCGACGATAGCTTCATCTTTTGGATTTCCGCAGCGACGGCCACTTGCATTCGAATGAGCGACGCTTCCATCGCCACTTCGCGTAGTTGGTCAAATGGCGACAATCTTTCCGAGATAAAAAGCCGATTGGTATGTCTGTCATAGCGTCGGCGCCAATTGGGCATCGTCGCGACAGGTAGTACTTTAACAACAATGCCGTGTTCAGTGCGGAGCCAATCCTTAAGCGCACCTAGCAAGTTATCGCCAGGTTGTAGCAGTTTCGAAAATGATTCTGCTTCTTCTTCCAGCGCTGGGTAATGGTTTGGATTTTTCTCAATCGTGTCACGCACTTCATCGGTGGGAAGGCGAGCAGCCGCAAGACTGGTTTCATGTCCTTCGCGCGCAAGCAGATCGGACAAATCAGATAGACGTTCCTGCCCTTCGCGATAGGCGCGATAGAGTTTGAGCACAGCAACCGAAACATTGGGCGCCGCCTCTGAAATTTCGACTAGTTCCTGGTCACCCGGCAGTTCAGCCGCCAATAGCGGGTCACCAAACATTTCCTTAAGCTGCGAAAGACTTGTGTCGTTACCGCCTTGCAGCGTTTCAATATCTACCTTGTAAACACTGGCTAGCTTCAGCAAAAGCTGCACCGTCAGTGGTCGTTGGTTACGTTCAATCAGATTCAAATATGACGGGGAAATACCCAAATCCTGCGCCATGGCGGTTTGGGTCAACTCCAACTGATTGCGCATACGGCGAATGCGAGGACCAGCAAATATTTTCTGTTCAGACATTGTGATGCTCTCTGATGTCACGATTTGAACATGACATCACATTTTTTTACATTTTTTACAAGTTTACATCCAGCATTTGTCACGAGACACACATTGCAACGCGAAAAATTCAATGAATTATGCGTTTTTCAATGCTTTTCGTAAAAATGCTGCGCATGCTCAGTTCAAGCGAGAGTAAAAATTACAAACGTTGACAATACACAAGCTAAATCACGCATATATTTGAGGAAAGCGTTATGAATACACATGCCAGACCAAAAACCGGCGTTAGAGAACGTGCCGAAGTTCAATCATCCTCAATGGATGACGATCAACAGGCAATGATCCGTATGGTTGCCAATGATCTGCACCGTCTAAATCAATCGGTGATGAAAGCAGTTGAAGCGGGCGTGTCTGTCGAGCTTGTGCGTTCTGCGCGCCATCATGGCGGCGACGGCAATTGGGGCGATCTGCTGGTTCCGGTTATCGTCACGCAAGGCAAATAATCTTTTACCTCCAGTGACTACTGATCCTCGGCAGCGGTGCCGGGGATTTTTTGTCTGTTCAAACACGGTTCTTTGTTTACCAGCGCTGAAGTTTGCGCGTTGCACATCGCAGGTGGTTGCTTAATATGGGTTTAGTAAAAATCCAAGGTGACTGATGGCTAAGGCTGCTTCTGCAAAGAAACTAACCGCTCGCAAGGCGGATGGCACAAAACAAGTGCGCAAGAAAAAACCCGCATTTCTTGATAATTATATGGGTGTGAAGAATTGGGACGATGCCTCGCAATGGCTCGCCTATCGGAACATCGAAGATATTGAATGCATCACACCCGACCTTGCTGGTGTTCCGCGCGGCAAAATGATGCCGACCAATAAATTTGTTTCTAATACGGCGCTGGCTTTGCCGTCAGCATTATTTAGGCAAACTATCGCGGGAGACTATCCTGAGGAAAGCGGCGATTTCAGGTATGATCCCAATGATGGCGA
>JBCDFK010000462.1:0-2740 GCA_039178065.1 Pseudomonadota bacterium
GGATGAGCTTGCAAAAGGGCTTTTCCCAAACCACGGCTTCAGATACCGCAACTTCATCACCTTCGATTACCGTAGACTCAATGCCAAATTCCGGCTTTGCGTAGCGCCGGGTTGAACGCTCAAAAACTTCGCTCCAAGCGGCCATCGTACGCCCGAAGTCAGTCTTTGAAATCGGGTTAATTGGATTGCGATAAAACATGCCGGTTGCGTGTGCAACTGACCGCCATGGCTGGATGAGCGCATGATTCATCTCGTAGAACTTGTAGAACATATATCTTAGTCCCCGTTTTCACCCGCAAAGCCCCTCCCCAGGCACAATGCTAGTGATTTGTTTTTTGACAGCATGACATGATGCACTGCAAAATCAACTAAACGATGGTTCAATCTCGATAAAAAGTCGATTTTTAGAACTTATTGTACCAATAATGCCATCATTCATCAGACTTCAAAATATAGTCGACGCTTGTAAACGCTTGTATACTAAGGCTTTTGAGGCAATTTTTGGTCTCATTTGCGCAATAAGCCCGCAAATGAGAAAAAATAACAAAAAAATTGGGCAAAAATCCAATTGCAGGTAGATTCACCGCACTGCAGCAAAGTGGTGAAAGCCTTAGCTATGCGCCTTCGACGACAATGAGCTCGCCAACAGAGAGTTCCTGTCGGATTTTGCGCGCTTTGGCGTAGGTTTCCGAGTTGTAACAGGCCAATGCAGTTTCCACACTATCAAATTCAATGACAACATTTCGGCTGCGAGATGTGCCCTCTTCGGCAACGATCGCACCACCACGAATCAAGAATTTCGCACCATGTTCCTTATAAGCAGGCGTCGCTGCTTCGACATATTCATGATAGCGATCCTGATTGCTTACATCCAAACGCGCGATCCAATAACCTTTTGCCATGTCTTCTCCTTGTGGCGCATCTACGCCGACTTAATTTGTTCCAAAATATCCAATGCGGCTGCCCGCCTGTCCGGAGCCGCAACGATCGGCCGCCCAACCACCAAGTGGCTGGCCCCAGAACGAATTGCGTCAGCAGGTGTCACTACCCGTTTTTGATCGCCAGCATCGCTTCCAGCCGGTCGAATGCCAGGTGTAACAACGGACATATCCGGCCCAACAATTTCACGAACGGTTTCAGCTTCGGCGGCAGAGCAAACGATGCCGCCCATACCAGCCTGTGCAGCCTGACGCGCACGTTTTAGAACAAGTGTGGCGGGGTCATCGTGGTAACCCGCAGCACTCAAATCTTGGCTGTCCATCGAAGTCAAAACCGTTACACCCAATAGGCAGAGGTTTGAGCCTTTGGTCGCGCTCACCGCAGCTTTCATTGCTTTTGGGTAAGCGTGTAAAGTGAGCATATCGACGCCCAACTTAGCTGCGCCCTCAACGCCCTTGGCAATCGTGTTGTCGATGTCGAGCAATTTCATATCCAAAAATACAGACTTACCGGCGGCCTTTAGTTCGCGCGCCAAATCCAATCCGCCAACAAAGGCAAGCTGATAACCAATTTTGTAGAACGAAACATCGTCACCAAGGCTTTCAACAATACCCGCAGCTTGCAAAACTGTTGGCACATCAAGGGCAACAATCAACTGATCGCGGGGGGCAATTGTCATGATGAAACACCTGTAAATTCTTCCATAGGTGTCCAATCGCACAGTAGTGATTTTGTCTCAAGATCAAATGCGAAAATGTTGCCGCCGCCGTTGCCGGGTTGGTCTTCAACCCGCGCAATTTTTCTATCTGCAATATGGCACTTGAGCAATGTTCCCACGCCTCCATGGCCAACGAGCAAGATTGCACCATCTCCAGTGTGGGCGCGCACTGCTAATTCAACGCTAGCTACAATTCGAGCTTGTGCATCGACTGCGCGTTCCCAACCTCGGTAGCTGACTTCTGGTGAATTCATAAAGTGATTTGCTGCAACTTCGAACAGATCGGGCGGCAAGAAACCGGTGCTGGATCGGTCATTTTCGCCCATGTTATGGCCAATTTGACAATCGATAGACAGAGAGCGGGCGAAACATGCAGCGGTTTCTTGCGCCTTGGTTTCATCGCTCGATACTATTCGATCAATCGATTTCACCCAAGGCAGTTCCGATGCCGCAATGGCGCGTTGCAGTCCCAACTCCGACAATGACCAATTGGGCACTGACGTGTCTCTATCAATATTTACCTGGGGGTGCGTGAGGTAAATCGCATAGGCCAACTAAGCGCGTCCTCTACCTTCGGTAACCTGCTCGAGCAGCGAACGACAGGCATTGTTTAACAGACTACGCTGTCGCTCATCCGTAGGCATGCCGTCAACGCCAAAGGCCTGTTTAGCGCCGGAAATGGCACATTGTTCCGTTACAATTTGGGCACCTACATTCATCAGTACGGATCGGACATGATAAAGTCCGCGAACTCCACCTAGCGCGCCTTGAGAGGCAGAGCCCAGAGCAACAACCAGCCCTTGATAGGGCTTCAGAGGCACGTTGCCATCAGACTTAGCGACAGATACCCAATCCAAGACATTTTTGAGAATTGGCGTGATGGAAGAATTGTATTCTGGACAAGCAATAAATGCTCCATCATGCGCTTGGAAAAGGCGTGCAAGTTTCAAAACTTCCTCTGGAAGGCCTTTTTCATTTTTCAAATCTTCATCGAAAATGGGCAAAGGATAATCAGCGAGGGAGATATGGGTTACCTCAGCACCAGATTCAGCAAGCTGCTTCATCGCTGCCTTAACGAGTTGA
>JBCDFK010000463.1:0-2735 GCA_039178065.1 Pseudomonadota bacterium
GAACGATTTGAAGCGGAAGCTCGATTTGATCCTGATTTTTGGGTTGTTGAAATTGAAGGCGTTTCTATAGAAGCGCTCGATCAAGTTTTGACCATCATCTAAGCTGTTCTTTTAGCCGTTGTCGCTGATTTGGATGACTGATTGGCAACACGGTTGAGACGCGCTGTCATGACCAGCTCATCCATGCGCCATTCGCTGACAATCGAATTGCACTGTTCTTTGGTCAGGCAATTGTAGGTCGCTTTGAATGCATCAGCCACACGAGGATTATTTGCAGCCGCTTTGGCAAGTCGACGATAAAGCGTCCATGCGGTTGCTTGCGATAGTCCGATATACTTCATGGCCGTGGGCAGATTTCTGGACGTTAAATCGTTGCAAAGGATTTCACAGCTTGTGAGCTGAAGTCCAAGGCGATCAGCAAAGGCAGTATGAATGACTGCGTCGTTGCGTTCAGTGCATAGCTGTAAAAACGCAGTATCAACTCCGTCTTCGACTTGAGTGTTCTCCAATTGCAAATTGCTGGTTTCCTGCTGCATTGGTCGTTGGCGAAGATCCAGCGCACGATCGATTTTGTTGTCTTCAAACTCGCGTAAAGCGGTTGAAATCGATTGTGGTAGATCCACCCGACGGGCAATAATTCGGGCGTGTTCTAGCTGGTTAGCTCCATCGATTAATGCAGCGATATCAGTTTCTTGCAACACTTGTGAGGTTAGTAGAATTGGCCGGCAAATACTGGCAGTTTGCTCACACAGCTTTAGTATCAGTTCTTTAGGCGCGTGTTCAGATGATGCCAGGTGATGACAAATCGCCTTAAGGTCACTTGTTGGAAGTTTGTCCATATAAGCTAAGAGCAAGTCTTGTATCTGCGTCTTTTGACCAATCGTTGGCCTTTGTAGCTGACAAAACTCAACGGTAGCATCAATAACAAGATGAAAAATCTTACTCATTTACAAACCAACTCTGCACACCAAAACCTTGAAGCTTCGAGCCTAGATTGAAAATATTAGTATTGCGTTAACTATCGCTTGCTTAATGTGCGTCAGGTCGCAACCCCAATTGGAGGTTCCTATGGGCAAGGTTGTTGCGTTGAGTTCTTTTGAGTCACATCGTCGCTCAGAGCGAGAAAACCGCCGAACCAGAGGGACGGCGGAGGTAATACTATTCACAGGCGTTCGCTACGAACGCATGGGAAACCTCGAAGAACTGCACAGATTCGAGAATGAAGATCTGCTTCCCAAACTTGGAGTGCCAGTCAACTCGAAATAGTTGGCAAATGATTTGCCATTCGTTCAGTGAAATTCCGCTAGAACGTTAAAAATTCACAACGCATAGAATCCAAGAATTTTTTTGCGCTTGATTTCCAACTCGGATCGGGCGCGTATACTCGCAAAAGTGCAAAACCCTCGTCTTGTTGAGCCGAAGCAACAATCGATTGTGCAAGCTCATCTGGCGTGTTTTGGCGGGCAAATCTCAATTGAGACTGATTGACAATTGCCAGGTCGACATTGCGCGAATTGGCAATCCTGTCATTTGCACTGAATATAGTTGTACCTGACGGCTCAAACACAGCTACGGTCCAAAGCAAAGCGTCTCCATTCGCAGTGATGCGCATAACCCCTTCGCTCAAATCAAATCGGCATGCCGCGACCTCAAACATGGGGTCCAGGAAGAGATTTTGACGATCGTCCGCAATGCTGTCGTTGATCGGCTGTGGAATGCCCACATCTGTATTTTCAACAATAAGCGTCCAGGTATTGTTGGCCGACAAACTGGGGAGCAGAAATAGAGTCACCAAGTGGACGATAATGGCACCAAGTAACCCCATCGCGACGATATATAATGACTTACTAACCATCGCACGAAACCCGGGTTATGGAAGGCATCCTAAAGTCGCTGATGCCGGTCGTGCTGGCCACGCTTGTATCATAAAGAGTGATGATGAAATATCGATTGCCAATACCGGTAGACTGAACCCAGTTGCCAGCACTCGCTGTCGGCGATACTTGAATACTGAACGTGCCATCGGTTTTTCTTAGAACATTACCCGAGTGCGCAGAATGAGTACCGTCTCCATCAAAAGCAATTGTCGACATTTGGTCGTCCGTAATTCGCAAGGTCCACGCGCGTGCGGAAGCTGTTCTGCCATCAATTGAGTAGTGACACTCAGCAGATAGGGGCTGTCCTTCGGTGTCGACTTTTGCAATGAAGGCGAGGCCTTCTGCACTGCCAAGTGCAATGCGTCCGGTTCTCGCCGCACGCGCCCGCGCGTAAGGATCGGCATCACCCGATCCGGCGCCAGGGTATGCGGTCCAACCATCAATTTGAAGTTCACCAAATCCCTCAAAATTCTGGGTAATTTCGTCCGTCGCGTAGATGCCGCCCAGAAGTGCGATAGCCAAAGAGATCAAAATGGGGGTGATTTCGCGAAACATGAACCAGACTAAGAGTTGTCAATGTGGGTTACTACAATTGCTTCATCCTGTAAGGGAAAGCAATTTAGAATCAATAGCGGGTTGCGTGATCAATTGTCAGTACTTGCAACACGTTGTTGATCAAGAGTGAGTGGTTTCGAAGTTTCAAAGATCGAAATCATCTCGGCAAGATAACGAGACGTCGCCTTTGAAAGGGAACGGGGGCGAAGAGCTTCAGGATTTATTGGGTCGTCAGTACTGGCGACGGCATCGTTATCGTCGGTTGCATCGGGAATTGAATCTGGGACGCCCGCAAGTGGCAAC
>JBCDFK010000464.1:0-2698 GCA_039178065.1 Pseudomonadota bacterium
GCAAAGCGCATGTAGCTTACTTGCCTGATGAACGCGTATTAGGCCTTTCCAAAATTGCACGCGTCGTCGACATTTTTGCGCACCGTTTGCAAACGCAAGAATCAATGACCGCGCAAGTCGCAACTGCTATTGATGAGACCCTGGCTCCGCGCGGCGTCGCCGTTTTAATCGAAGCAGAGCATATGTGTATGGCAATGCGTGGCATCCGCAAACAAGGTTCAACAACCATCACTACCAGATATACCGGAGAGTTTGAGAATCCGGAAAATCAATATCGTTTCTTGGAAATGCTACGACATTAAACCAATTATTTCGGCTTAATGAGCGCGGCCTTTTTGTTAGCGAAAGCTTCCAAACGCCTTTGTGCCTCCGGTTGCGTATTGACCATCCCTGCCATGACAGCCTCGAAGTAAGCTGCATCCAGACCAGACATGTTCTGAACATGGCTGATGGTTGAACAAATGGCGAAGTTGGAAAGCGCTGGGTTTGACGCAGCATGATGCGTCAGTTCGAGCGCTTTTTCCTCACTGTCACCATCAACCAAATATTGGCACATGCCCACATCAACAGCCTCTTGCTGCTTATAAATGCGGCCTGTGAGCATCATGTCGATCATGCGCGATTTGCCTACTAAATCAGCTACACGGATTGTCGCGCCACCGCCCGTGAACAAGCCTCGCTGGCCTTCTGGCAACGCAAAATACGTCGATTGGTCGGCAACACGTATGTGAGCGGAGGAAGCCAGTTCCAACCCACCGCCCACAACAGCGCCTTTTAGAGCTGCGATGATCGGCACGCCGGAATACTCCATTTTGTTAAATGCCTCGTGCCAACGCATGCAAATATTCATGAATTCGACAGCACCACGCTCCTGTTTATGATGCTCTACAAGATCCAAACCCGCTGAGAAATGCTCGCCAGCCGCTGTCAGCAGGACCGCTTTGATGTCCGAACGAGGCACTGCGGTAAAAAAATCCACCAATTCCTCAATAGTATCTGCATCCAACGCATTTCGTTTGGTTGGTCTATTCAACCGCAATATGGCGATGTTGTCATCGCGCGTGAATTCAAGGTTCTTTAGTTCAAGTTGGTCAATATCGATCATGGCGTCTCAACTGGTTTGTCAGAGGGCTTTGGCCTGCTCTCGCAGCACGAATTTTTGAATTTTTCCCGTGGATGTTTTTGGTAACTCGCAGAAAATGACCGTTTTTGGTGTTTTGAAACCGGCCAAACGCTCTTTGCAAAAACTCATTATATCTGAATCACTTACGCTGCTTCCTTCACGCAACTCCACAAATGCGCAAGGGACTTCTCCCCACTTTTCATGGGGCTGAGCCACTATCGCAGCGGCTTGAACTGCCGGATGAGCATAAAGCACTGCCTCAACTTCAACAGAAGAAATGTTCTCTCCGCCAGAAATGATAACATCCTTTAGACGATCTCGAATTTGCACATATGAGTTTGGGTGCATTACAGCGGCATCACCTGACCAGAACCAACCATCTTTGAATGCTTCAGCATTCGCGGTCTCATCTTTGTAATAGCCCTTCATTACAGGATTGCCCCGGATCGCGATTTCGCCCTGTGTTTGGCCATCTTTAGGCACATCGGCGCCCGTTTCGCGGTCAACGACCCTAATTTCTTCCATGTTTGGAAAAGCAATACCTTGCATTGCCTGCATTTCAGCTTTTTCTTCGCCGCTCAAATCGTCCCATTCATCGCGCCAAATGCACTGCGTGATATGGCCGTATGTTTCGGTCAGGCCGTACACCTGCATTACATTGAGACCAATTGCAGCAGATTTTTGCAAGATTGCGGGCGGCGGCGGGGCGCCCGCTGTGAACACGTTGACGGGTGGGTCAAACGGTTTATCAGGAGCATCAGCGCTTTCTGTAAGCATTTGTAATACAATTGGTGCACCACCAAAGTGCGTTACACCATGTTCTTTGATCGCCGCCAAAATCCGCTCGGGTACGGGATCGCGCGTGAATACTAGCTTTGCACCGACGATTGCAGTTGCCCATGGATGGTTCCAGCCATTGCAATGGAACATCGGAACTACTGATAGGTAAATGGGCTTATCTGCCATGGACCATCCGGCAATTGTTCCCATAGACATAAGATAAGCACCGCGATGGTGATAAACCACACCCTTAGGGCGACCAGATGTTCCGGATGTATAGTTTAGTGCGAGGGCCTGCCATTCATCTTCGGGCAATTTCCAATCAACGTCTTCATCACCGGTGGCGAGAAACGCCTCATAGTCTATTTCCCCAATGCCAGAACCGTTTCCGGCCTCTAGGTCGACGATTTCTATGACTTTGATTTTGCGCCCCATGATTTCAAACGCGGCACTCAAAAGCGGATGATATTGAGTATCGGCTACAACCAACTTGCTGTCTGCATGATCGAGAATATAAGCGATCGTTTCGGCTTCAAGACGCGTGTTGATGGCATTGAGCACTGCACCAGACATTGGCACTGAATAGTGCAGCTCAAACATTTCTGGAATGTTCGGGCAAATGACAGAGATAGTATCACCCGTTTTAATACCAGCTAGGTTGAGAGCGGAGGCAAACGTCCGGCAGCGCTTAGCTGTTTCAGTCCAGTTTCGGCGAATAGACCCGTAAACAACAGATTCGCGATGTGCGTATGCCGACTCGGCGCGTTTTAAAAAGGATATTGGTGACAAAGCCAC
>JBCDFK010000465.1:0-2698 GCA_039178065.1 Pseudomonadota bacterium
CCCTTCGCCCGTATCGGCGGCGCGGAGAGATCGGCACTTGGATGCATGACCCGACGGTAATCGATTATGTAGAGGATAGGTTATCGCGATACACTTACAAAGCTATCGGCGAATTTCATGCCTCTGGTGATGATATCGAAACACCGGTACTTCGACGCATCATTGAACTTGCGAAAGAGAATAATCTGCTACTGCATGCGCATTCTGATGCAGATGCTGTTGATCGTATTTTCAAACACTATCCAGATGCCAAGGTGCTTTGGGCGCATTCTGGATTCACTAACCCAGATGCCGTCATGGAAATGCTAGACAAACATGACAATCTCTGGGCCGATCTTGCCTTTAGGTCAGATCAAGCGCGAGATGATGAAGTTGATCCCGATTGGCTGAGGGCGTTTAAAGCTTTCCCCGACCGATTCATGGTTGGCACTGATACTTTTGCGCCTGAACGCTGGTATTACATTAAGCCGCATGCCGACTATTCAAGAGGGTGGCTGGCGACACTACCGCCCGAACTGGCTAACAATATCGGTTATAAAAATGCGGAACTGATGCTCAGGGCGTTGAACTAGTGCAAAAGAAAATCATCATCGTCGCACTAATTCTGTCAGCCCAACCTGCACTCGCATGTCAGATCCCAGCTGGTTGGCAAGAGATGGCAACGGAAGTCAGCACCGATCTTACAGTCGCGGCAAAAATACCTGCACAACCTATTAAAACGGGTGCGCGTTTTAGTATTGATGTAATGGTTTGTGGCGAAACCATGAAAGCGGCCAAGGTTGAAATGGACGCAACCATGCCAGCACATAAGCATGGCATGAATTATATCCCAGAGGTAAAGAAGCTTAGCCCTGAACAATTTCAGGCGACAGGTATGTTTTTCCATATGCCCGGACAATGGCAAGTTACTGTCGATCTAAAGGATGAAAACACACAACGCTTTTATTTGGATGTAACAGCCCAATGAAATCCATTGGTGTTTCAATTGTTGTATTGGTCGGCATACAGCTGCCTGCCACATCGGCTTACGCACAATCCCTGATACTCAACCAAGCAGAACAAGAAGCAGCAATGCTGCATGGGCCATGGCCACCCGCGAAAAAGCTTGACCCGAGTAACAGAGTTTCAGGCAACGACGCCGCGATCGAGCTCGGCAATGCGCTTTTTGGAAGCAAGGCACTATCATCCTCAGGCGAGTTGAGTTGCGCCAGCTGTCATCAACCTGGAAATGCATTCACAGACGGCTTAGCGCGCGCAATTGCGCACGCAGAACTTGATAGAAATACGCAGAGCCTATGGAATATCTCAAGCCATCGCTGGTTTAGTTGGGATGGCCGCAATGATAATCTTTGGGCGCAAAGCCTCCTACCAATTCCCAGAACGGATGAAATGGCACTAGCCGCAGGCAGTTTAGAAGCTGTTCTGACAAGTGAGAGTTATTCTAGCGACTACGCCAAAATATTTGGGCCGCCCAGCACGCATAGTGAAGAGGAAAATTTGGTGAATGTAGGCAAAGCTCTGGCTGCCTATATCGAAACGCTTAACACTGGTGAAACACCATTTGACAACTTTCGGAAGGCCCTCGCAGAAAATGACATAGAAGTTGCGTCGCAATATCCCGAAGCAGCACAACGCGGCTTTCAGATATTTTCCGGCAAAGGCAAATGCACGTTTTGTCATTCAGGACCATTGTTCTCCAATGGTGAATTCCATGATGCGGCCGTTCCATATTTTGTCGAAGCAACGCGAGTCGATATGGGTCGCCATGGCGGCATCGAAGCGCTGCTTGAAAGCCCATTTACCTTAGACGGCGATTATACCGATGATCCAGACAAGCAAGGCGCTTGGAAGGTCAATCAGCTTCGACGTACTCACAATGATTTTGGTACTTTCCGCGTGCCAAGTTTGCGCGAAGTAGAAAAAACCGCGCCCTATATGCACAATGGTAGTCTTCCAACGTTGAAATCGGTTGTGGATCACTATTCAAATATTGATCTCGAACGCCTGCACGCGGATGGAGAGCTGATCCTCGAACCTCTCAGCCTTAGCGATCAGGAGACCGACGACCTCGTTGCCTTTTTAGAATCACTAACGGCAATCCAACAATAATATATGTCCCAAAACGAAAAAACCGCCCTTGCGGACGGTTGTTTTTGTTTGGTCTCTCTTATTGACCAGAGTTGGTTGCGGGAGCTCGCACCACTCTTGACCTGCTTTGTACTTCAACAGACCTGAAGCCAAAGCTAAAACTCTGAAATCAAAGGAAATAGCGTCTTTTTGACGCCGCTTGAGCATCAGGTTCATTCTAGGAGACCCGAATGAACCGAAAAACAAAGATTAAACCACCTCCACCATTATCCATTCGATTAACTGAGGCGGAGCGCGCGTCGCTTGAGAAAGCAGCTGGCAACAAAACACTTAGTGCCCATATCCGTGAATGCGCCTTGGGCAACGCAGCACAAAAACGAAAGTCACGACATAGAAACCCAGTCAAAGATCACGAGTCTATTGCTCGTATCCTTGGTTTGCTGGGAAAATCACGAATCGCAAATAATCTCAATCAACTAGCCAAAGATGCAAATTGTGGCGTTCTCGTTCTGGATGAAGACACAAACGCTAAGATTGAAGAAGCGTATGCTCACATTGTTTCGATGCGAGGGGAACTAATTCGGGCGCTTGGTTTGGTTGAGGAGTCAAG
>JBCDFK010000466.1:0-2696 GCA_039178065.1 Pseudomonadota bacterium
CTTAGGGCTGCGCATACTCTCCCCAATTAAAAGAAGGCGATAAAATGCCGAAATGCAAGGCATTCCGCAGCTTCAAATCAATGTGCTGACGCGCTAAAACTGGCACGCCTCATGCATATCGCGGTACAACATCTATCTGGAGGTCTCTCAAATATGAAAAAGATCGAAGCTGTCATCAAACCATTCAAGCTCGATGAAGTAAAAGAAGCACTGCAAGAGGTTGGCCTGCAAGGCATCACAGTTACTGAAGCAAAGGGTTTTGGTCGGCAAAAAGGCCATACAGAGCTTTATCGTGGTGCGGAATATGTCGTTGATTTTCTACCGAAAGTGAAGATTGAGGTTGTGGTTGGCGACGAAACAGTTGAAGCAGCTATGGATGCAATCCGAAACGCTGCGCAAACTGGACGTATCGGCGACGGCAAGATATTCGTTTCGGCGATCGAAGAGGTCGTGCGGATCCGCACAGGAGAAACCGGCGCAGACGCCGTCTAAGTCTAAAATTCAAAAGAACTAACTCAAGGAAGAAGGAACGCCATTAAATGAGTGCGAAAGAAATTCTGAAGCAAATTAAAGACAATGAGGTCAAGTTTGTTGATCTGCGCTTCACCGACCCACGCGGTAAATTGCAACACGTTACCATCGATACCGGTGTTGTAGACGAGGATATGTTCACTGATGGTGTCATGTTCGACGGTTCATCAATTGCTGGCTGGAAAGCTATCAATGAATCTGACATGGTTTTGATGCCAGATGTGTCAGCTGCGCATATGGATCCATTTTATGCCCAATCAACGATGGCTGTCATCTGCGATATTCTCGATCCAATTTCCGGTGAAGGGTACAATCGCGATCCGCGCATGACTGCCAAGCGCGCTGAAGCATATATCAAATCTGGTGGTTTCGGCGACACAGCATATTTCGGGCCAGAGCCCGAGTTCTTCATCTTTGATGATGTTCGTTACAACACTGACCCTTACAACACAGGGTTCTCACTAGATGATGGCGAACTACCATCAAACACAGGTACAGAGTATGAAACCGGCAATATGGGTCACCGCCCAGCAACTAAAGGCGGCTACTTCCCTGTAAACCCAGTGGACAGTGCACAGGATATGCGCTCTGAAATGCTGACAGTAATGTCTGAAATGGGCGTGAAGACTGAAAAGCATCACCACGAAGTTGCAGCGGCTCAGCACGAGCTTTCAATGATCTTCAATACATTGGTGGCAAAAGCCGACGAGACACAGATCTACAAGTATGTGGTTCACAATGTCGCCCATGCATACGGCAAAACGGCTACATTTATGCCTAAGCCCGTCTATGGCGACAACGGCACCGGCATGCATGTTCACCAGTCTATCTGGAAAGATGGCAATCCGCTGTTTGCCGGTGATGAATATGCCGGTCTTTCCGAAACCTGCCTCTACTATATTGGCGGTATCATCAAACATGCGAAAGCACTGAACGCTTTCACTAACCCATCAACCAACTCATATAAGCGTTTGGTTCCAGGTTATGAAGCACCGGTTCTGTTGGCTTATTCAGCACGTAACCGTTCAGCGTCTTGCCGCATTCCGTTTACGCCTTCGCCAAAAGGCAAGCGTATGGAAGTTCGCTTCCCGGATCCAATGGCTAACCCATATTTGGCATTCTCAGCAATGCTAATGGCCGGCCTTGACGGAATTAAAAACAAAATTCACCCAGGCGAACCAATGGACAAAGATCTATATGATCTTCCTCCTGCGGAATTGGCTGAAATTCCAACAGTATGTGGCTCGCTCCGCGAAGCACTGGATGCACTCGATGCCGACCGTGACTTCCTCAAAGCCGGCGGCGTCTTCGATGACGATCAAATCGACGCTTATGTCGAGCTAAAAGCCGAAGAGAACATCCGCTACGAGCACACACCACACCCTGTCGAATTCGAGCTTTACTACTCTCTGTAAGCAAATTCGACCTAATATCTCTGAGACCCGGCGCGCAATCGCCGGGTTTTTTGTTGGGATATCAGAAATTGCCTTTACAAACCTACTTTAACGATACAGTACTATTATCCCGTCAACTGTAACGATAAAGTGGTCACACTATGAAACCATTGAACTTTTCCCGCAAAGATTTTCCAGATGATTTCTTGTTTGGTGTAGCAACATCTGCGCATCAGATTGAAGGTTCATCCTTTGGCGGTTGCGGTACATCACATTGGGATACTTTTGCCGCCACGCCCGGCAACACGGCGCGCGCAGAAAACGGATCAATTGCGTGCGACCATTACCATCGCTACGAGGAAGATCTGGATTTCATCGCGAATGCCAATCTCGATCACTATCGCTTCTCAGTTTCCTGGGCACGCGTCTTGCCAGATGGAATAAACGTAAACTCCGAAGGTCTTGATTTTTATGATCGACTGGTCGATGCAATGCTGGTGCGCGGTATCAAACCAATGCTTACAATGCACCATTGGGATATGCCTGCAACGCTTGCTGATCTAGGCGGTTGGCGCAATCGCGAAATAGCCGATCGGTTTGCTGAATTCACCGATCATGTCACCAAGCGTATAGGTGATCGCATGTTCGCCAGCGGCACATTCAATGAACCTTGGTGTATTACCTGGCTCAGCCACTTTTTAGGCCTGCATGCGCCCGGCTTACGTGATATTCGCGCCACCGCGCGCGCAGTGCATCATGTACTTCTCGCCC
>JBCDFK010000467.1:0-2680 GCA_039178065.1 Pseudomonadota bacterium
ATTAACATCAGTTCGCACATTGGAACCCATGTAAATGTTCCAGCTCATTGCGTGAAGAACGGTCAGACTCTTGATGATTATACGCTTGGATCATTTATGGGTGCGGCTCAATTGTATCGGGAAGGCATGGCGGTTCAAGCTGGTGCCGGCGTTATCTTTGATGCACAAAATATAAATCAGGAAATTGTTGTTTGGATCATTGAACAAGAGTTGCCATTTGTTGGACTGTCCAATGCGTTCGAAATCGATGAAGAGATCGAGAAACAACTCTTGGCTGCTGGTGTTCTTTTGTATGAAAACCTAGCAAATACGAATCAACTGCCTGATTTATTTAACTTTTATGGTGTGCCGCTGAAGATAGTAACGGGTGATGGTTGTCCGGTTCGGGCATTCGCCACCGTTGACTAAGTGTAGCGATCCCGCCCAAACCGAAGCACTTCAGTTTAGCAATCGCTTAGTTGAACCATGCGGCGACCATGCCGAAGTTTCGGCGTCCCACAAGGTTTTGAATGGCGCGCCACTCTTGTTGGGTGATAATGTTGCCCTTCTCCAAATAGGGCAACGCGCCTGGGCCTGTAAGCAGTAGTACAGGGTCAAAGTTTTGTGTGCTTTCAAAGTAACTCTTTAAATTGAGTCCGCGTCCCTCAAAACGCCAATGCGGAACCAAGCGTTTGCCAGCCATAACGGCCTCCAACAAGTCCATCGATTGCATCCAACCATCGACCATTTCCTGTGTGACTTCGATACCCGTTAGGGGATGGATGCCTGGTTGCTGGGGACCTGGAAGCCATTCATTGGCATTGTCGGTTTCTACGGTGATCGCTGCCCAGTTGGCGCGGCTCAACCGAGCGATTTCAGTCATATGACGCGCAAAGTCCGTACGACGCTCGGCCTCGACCACAGGCCAATCCAGTAGGTGAATGAAAGTAATTGCATCAGCGATCATGCCGTCATGACCAAACATGCCACCACGGCCTTCATATCCGTTCGGAATGAGGTCTTCCTGCAGCGGCAAATTGGATTTCGGAAAGAACAAATGAAAGCTAGCATCAAATGTTCGGCTGAAATCGTGGGCTAGCAGGAAGTCAACCTGACCTAAAATGACATTCGCGTACCCCTCGAGCCAAATTGCATCAGCATTATCAAACCTGAATTTGAACTCTTGATCGGCAGGGACTGCGTTTGTGCCGGTGGTCATCGATTGTGCACCAGCAATGAGACCAACAAAGCTCTGCTCATTGGGAATGCTCTCTTGGCCGGTGATATTAAACCGTGCATTTGCGAAGTTGATCGAAATCGCGACCGGCTCATTGGTGTCGACACTTGCGAGCGTTGCGCGGGCGTTTTCCAATTCGGTTTCAAAGTCGATCAGCGCTTGGCGTAGCCCGCCATAGGTCAAAGCCTCGGGCGTCGCATTGTGTGGCAAGGGCAGGGGTAGCAGAGCGCGCAATTCATTGTCATGACTTGCCAATCCAAATTTCAGCATATCTTGGCTGAAGCCTTCGATGGCCGAGAAAAACTGAACTGCGCCGAGACCGAACATTGCGGTATTGTCTGTTTTTGATGCGGATTCCAGTGCACCATGCTGAATTGTGCGGTCGGTTTCACTACTCGCATAGAACCAAGCTTGAGTAAGGTCCTGAGCGGGCTGAGCATATGCAATAGCTGGCGTTATTGCCAAAAGGGCGCTTGCCCATATTTTCTTGAACCACTCAAATCGCATCGTAATCTCCATAACTGAACATTGTTCAAAATATATAACAATTAAATGAACAATGTTCAAGTTTTATTTTTGAACTCGCGACTAAACCTTGATTTTCGGGCTCTTTATCATCAAAAAACTGGTGAAAAGGCGCTATTGAGTGGCAGAAGTTCTGTTTTTAGAAAGCATCGGCACTAGCTCGACCATCAACATGGCTGTGAAGATTAACATGCAGCCAATCAGCCCAACAAAGCCCATCCGTTCTGATAAGAAGATGGCACCAAAGATCGCAGCAAATAGCGATTCTGATGACATGAAGATGGCTGCTTGCGGTGCTGTCGTGTACCGCTGCGCGAAGGCCTGCAATGTAAACGCAACTCCTCCCGATATTACACCTGCAAACAATATTTCTGGCAAAGTGTTCACAATTGCAGTCCAGCTGACCGTCTCGATTGCCATCCCAATTGATATGCCAAGCGCGGCACAAACGAAAAACTGGGTGCAGGCGAGGGTTATTGGTCTGCTCGAAACGCTACCATTTTTGAGTATGCGACTGAGCAATATGACATGCCAAGCCCATAGAAAGGCACAGAGTATTGTCCAATAATCACCACGCTTGAGCGTTTGAATATCGCCGCCTGACAACAGATAGATTCCGAACAATGTTGCGAGCGCTGCAGGCCAAATAATTGCGTGTGGTACCTGCCGTAAGACAATGATGGACAAAAATGGCACCATGACAACATATAAACCAGTCAGAAAGCCGGAATTTGTAACGCTTGTTGTAAGAAGACCAATTTGCTGTGTGACGAGCGAGGCGAACAATATTGTTCCCAGAAGCGCAAAGCTGGCGAAATTTTTTGTTTTTAAGGCTCGCGCTGGTTCCGATTTAACCGGTTTTCTGCTTTCCCAAATGGCGAGAGGCAGCACAAAGATCGCGGCCGCTAGAAACCGAATACCCGTAAAGAAAACACAAAC
>JBCDFK010000468.1:0-2675 GCA_039178065.1 Pseudomonadota bacterium
CTCACCGCGACTAGGTAGCAATCGTTTGGTTGATATCCATGTGACGCCAGTCAACGAAGAGCCTGGTGCAATGGTAATCGTGTTCCGCGAACGCTCTATGGCTGAAAAGCTCGACCGTCAAATGACCCACCGCGGCGCAGCGCGTTCAGTTACCGGTCTCGCTTCTATGCTGGGCCACGAAATCAAGAACCCGCTATCAGGGATCCGTGGCGCCGCCCAGCTCTTAGAGAGCGTAGTTGGCACTGAGGATCGCGCATTGGCTCAGTTAATTTGCCAAGAAAGCGACCGAATAGTTCAGCTTGTTGATAAAATGGACGTTTTTTCAGATGAACGCCCCATAGATCTACATCCGGTCAACATCCACATTGTACTTGAGCGCGTCGAGAAAATTGCAAAGAACGGTTTTGGTGCCAACGTTAATTTTACAAGAGAGTTCGACCCATCGTTGCCGTTTGTGGCAGGCAATCAAGATCAACTGATCCAAGTGTTTCTGAACCTCGTTAAAAATGCCTGCGAGTCAGTCGCCAAGCTTGAGCGACCGCAAGTCAAATTAAAGACCGCATATCGGCCGGGTGTCAGACTATCAATTCCAGGCGTTAATGAACGCGTTGCATTGCCACTTGAGTTTAGCGTCGAAGACAACGGCAATGGAATTCCGGAAGAAATCCAGAACTATATGTTCGATCCATTTATCACCACCAAAACTAATGGTTCTGGATTGGGCTTAGCACTGGTGGCTAAGACAGTGGGTGATCACGGCGGCATTATCGAATGCGACAGTCAAATGGGCAAAACTGTTTTTCGCATTTTGATGCCAGCTGCATCCAAAGAAATGAACAATGAACTCGCCGAAGGAAACAGCACCCCATGAGTGGTACAATTCTCATTGCAGATGATGATGCGGCTATCCGAACGGTCCTAAGCCAATCTCTTTCACGCGCTGGATATGAAGTTCGAGTCACATCAAACGCGTCAACGCTTTGGCGATGGGTGGCTGCAGGCGAGGGAGACTGTGTTGTAAGCGATGTCGTCATGCCAGATGAGAATATCTTTGATCTTCTCCCACGCATGAAGAAGATACGGCCTGAACTACCAATAATAGTGATGAGCGCTCAAAATACATTCATGACGGCCATTCGCGCTTCTGAGAAGGGCGCTTATGAATATTTGCCAAAACCCTTCGATTTGGTTGAATTAACAGGAATCGTTGGAAGAGCGCTGGAAGAATCGCGCCGTAAGCCGACTGAACGAGCGGAAAACGAAACTACGCAAGACGAAGCCATGCCACTAGTTGGCCGCTCGGCTGCGATGCAGGAAATCTATCGCGTTCTGGCTCGAATGATTCAGTCTGACTTGACCGTGCTTATCAATGGAGAGTCTGGTACCGGAAAGGAGCTGATAGCCAGTGCGCTTCACGAGTATGGCAAAAGAAAAAATGGTCCTTTCGTTGCGATCAATATGGCAGCCATACCCAGAGACTTGATTGAATCTGAATTGTTTGGGCATGAAAAGGGTGCGTTCACCGGAGCATTGACTCGGTCGGCTGGCCGGTTTGAGCAGGCAGAGAACGGGACGCTGTTTTTGGATGAAATTGGCGACATGCCGATGGATGCGCAGACGCGCTTATTACGCGTTCTTCAACAGGGCGAGTACACGACTGTAGGCGGACGAACGCCAATCAAGACTAATGTCAGGATTGTTGCCGCCTCCAACAAAGACCTGCGCAATCTCATCAACCAAGGCCTCTTTAGGGAAGATCTGTACTATCGCATCAATGTTGTGCCACTGCGTATTCCACCACTGCGGGAGCGCCGTGAAGATATTCCAGATCTTGCCAACCACTTCATAAAGAAAGTGCAAGAAGAAGGCCTTGAGGAAAAACGGCTACTACCAGAAGCTATCGAGCTGCTTTCTTCAAACGATTGGCCTGGAAATGTGCGTGAGCTCGAAAATCTCATTCGCCGACTGGCAGCACTATATCCACAAGACGAAATTACGGCAGAAATAGTTGCGGCAGAGCTTAGTGGCACCAGCGAAGCCTTGCCAGCGAATACTGGGGGCGAATCGACTGCTCAAGATGTCAGCATTTCGCGCGCCGTAGAGCTCAATATGCTTAAATATTTTGGTTCGTTCGGCGACGATTTGCCTCCACCGGGTTTATACCATCGTGTCTTGAGTGAACTTGAATATCCATTGATCCTGGCCACGCTGACAGCAACACGCGGCAATCAGATCAAAGCCGCGGATGTGTTGGGGCTTAACCGCAATACACTGCGGAAAAAAATACGTGATTTAGGCGTCACCGTTTTCAAAGGTTAAACGCCCAAATATTTGTTCGCATGTGAGTCTTCTTGTTGCAAAATGGCCACATTCTGTTGCACAATAGCGACAGTTGAATGGGGTTCGCGAACAGGATTTATGGTAGCGCTCGACAAAAATATGACCGCACCAATAGCGATTGGGTATTCATCCCCATCTCGCAACAATGCGCGATTGGGATTTGTCGTGGTGGTATCGGCCATGATCATCGCGATCGTATCATTTGTAGTCCTGATCGGACTAACACCAATTCAGCCCGACAATACCGTATCGGTCGTCATTATTGCGATCAACGGCCTACTCGTCTTATTCCTGCTCATCCTTATAGGGGTTGAACTTCGGCGAATTTTACAAGC
>JBCDFK010000469.1:0-2675 GCA_039178065.1 Pseudomonadota bacterium
AGCTGGCGAAGAAGTACTTCGACACACTTTAGTAAAAGAGGACTAAGAAATGACAGCTGATAAACGCAAAGACATCTTCCGGCCCTCTGATCTAGAGCCGCAGGACCAAGAAAAACTCATTCGCGGACAACGCTTCGGGATTTCAGGAATGATGGTTCTGCTTGTCGGAACGACCGGGCTAATCGCGTCTTCAGGTCAGACTTCTTGGGACATCGCGCGCTCACTGTATGTCGCGCTGATCCTCCTAGGCCCAATTGCGATTATCTATGGCCAAAACACGCTTCGCTCTCTCATGAAAAAATACCTCAGACCGTTTGAGCTTGTTGCTTAATCTCTGCGTGAATTGGAGGGGTGATTAGTTGTTGTTGAACTGCATTGTTTATGGCCAAGACGGTCCCGCAAAGAGCTGCGAAACTAAAAAGGAGGCTCTCAATGGCAATTAGCGAATTGGAACCAGTCAAGGTCTCGTCACTAAATCTCGATCCCGAAAATCCGCGAGCTGCTGGGCAGAAGTTTGCGAATGCGGAAGAAGCGATCGCGTTCTTGCGCCCGGTCGCCGACCTAAATGAGATCGTGACATCAATTTTGACCAATGGATGGATCGAATTTGAACCACTCATTGTCCTCCGCCAAGGTAATATCGTACTTGAAGGCAACCGCAGATTAGCATCCATCATGCTTATCAATGATACTTCGCTGCGCGAGAAAATTGGCTACCAATTGCCAGTAGTGAGCAACCCCCAACTAGCCCCTACAACAGTGCAGGTCAGGTATGTTGACTCAAGGGAAGATGCAAGATCTTTCATTGCTTTCAAGCACATCAATGGTCCTGCAAAATGGGCCGCGTTGGCCAAAGCCAAGTATGCAGCAGATTGGGTCGATCAAGGAGTAGATATCTACGAAGTTGCGCAGATGATTGGCGACAATCACAGCACAATTGTGAGAATGATCAATGGTTGGCGTGTGCTGCAACAAGCTCAATCAGGCGGTTTTGAGCTAAAGGATATTACTGCAAAACGGTTCAATTTTTCACATCTGTACACGGCAGTATCAAAACCAACATTCAGAGAGCATCTTGGCCTGACGGAAGACCAACTGGTTGGCACGAGTGTTCTGACGAAAGACCCTATACCAACATCGCACAAAACACAGCTATCAGAAGCGATGTTGTGGATGTACGGAAGTGTGCCTGAAAAGCGCCAGCATGTTGTAAAGTCACAGAATCCGGACCTAAAGCAATTGGTCGAGGTTCTCCCTAATCCTCGCGCCATGGCTCAATTGGTTGAAACCAAAGACCTTAAGATTGCATACGAAGTCATAATGCCTGCCTCAAAGAGATTTGAAGAGCAGCTTTATAAGACGGTTCAGCAAGCAGAACGTGCAAACGGTGTTGCCAGTGCCTTTGACCCCGAAGAACAATCTGAACTTATGGAACAGGTGAATTTGCTGGCAGAGACAGTCAAGGCTATGCGTGGAACGATGCGGGCTAAAGCGATTAACGCGCAAGAGGATGACCTTTGATTACAGCTCCAGGAAAGAACAGCACCCGCAGTGCCATTGCTGACTGGTTGGAAATTCGTGCGCTGCTTGGATTTGACAGTGGAAGCTCGATTGTAATGGCTGTCGCGAGCACTGAGGGCAAAGATCACGGCGTCGATGAAGATGACGACGACGAGGAAATCGAGGTGGAGATCGCCGAGTCTGGCATCGAAAATGAGTTGGACGCGGTTGCATATGAGCTCGGTTTTCGCAGTGATGCCTTGGGCGAAATGTATCCCTTCGAATATGCCGCGTTGCCATCTGGCCACTTCAGTCTGACCCTAACCATGGATGAAGAAAACCAAGCTCATCAGATGTACGTGTTCATGCTTTTGATCTCGGCCGCCCGCGATAAACGGATAGCTCTTCCAGAAAAGGGTCTGGTGCCTTTCATGTCCCAAGCAGGGACCCTTTTTCACGTGTGTGCCAGTATCGGCGTCGCTGGTTTGATGCACTCAGGGCGCACGTTCTGGTTCGGTTTCCCTCGCCCCGATGGCTCCAACTTCTTGGATGCATTGAAGAGCTTGAGTGCAGGTTTGGCATTCTCAAAACCGAAATCGCAAATTCCAGTTGGCATGTCCGCTCAAGCAAAAGATGAAGAAATCGATATCGTCGGATGGCGTCCATTTGTTGACAATCGACTTGGTGGTTTGATTGTACTTTGTCAGGCGGCAAGCGGTAACAATTGGAGCGCAAAATCTATTATTAGTGCAGTTCCTAGCTTCTCTAAGACATTTTTTAATCAAAGCCCCTACGGCTATGGCGTTGGGGCAATGGCAATGCCATTTATGGCGCACCATGAGGTTGAGCTGGCCAGCAAGGACATTGACGAGGACTTCGAAGAAGCTTGCTATAACCGGCTTTGGAAAACGCATAGTGGTTTTGGTGTGATCCTAGACCGGATTCGTATCGTTCAGGCGACACGTGATGTCTTCGATAGAGCCGATCATTCGGATGCCGTAGCCGGTATAGAACAGTACCCCGATGTTATCGCTTGGACCAAAGGATTGTTGGGTGATTTGGCTAAAGTTGCTGCTTAAATAAAAGGTGAATGTTCTGAGAAAATGCTTGTTGGCAATCTTCTCTAGACGAATAGTAGAAAATAAGAAACTTGTGGAGATTTTCGATGTCTAAAC
>JBCDFK010000470.1:0-2674 GCA_039178065.1 Pseudomonadota bacterium
CCGCAGCGGCGCCCGTTGTTGCTTCTGGCGAAAGAACATTTTCATCACCCCTTGCACGTCGCATTGCAAAAGATGCTGGGATTGATGTTTCTGCGCTTACAGGCACCGGTCCAAAGGGTCGGGTTGTGAAACGTGATGTAGAATCTGCGATAGCTGGTGGCGTTAAACCTGCCGCAGCCGCTGCAGCGCCTCAAGCTGCTGCTGCAGCAATGCCAACTGGCCCATCATCCGATGCGATCCTTAAGAATTTCGAAGAAGGTTCATACGAACTCATCAAACACGACGGCATGCGCAAAACTATTGCCAAGCGCCTGCAAGAGAGCAAGCAAACTATCCCGCATTTCTATGTCTCAGTCGACTGCGAACTCGATGCGCTATTAGCATTACGCTCTCAGCTCAATAAATCAGCGCCGGTAAAGGACGAAAAGCCTGCGTACAAATTGTCGGTCAACGACATGGTCATTAAAGCGCTTGCAATGGCGCTGCGCGATGTTCCGGATGCAAATGTGTCTTGGACAGACGAGAATATGGTCAAGCACAAACACGCTGATGTTGGCGTCGCTGTGTCTATTCCTGGTGGCCTGATTACGCCAATTGTGCGCCAAGCTGAAACCAAAGGTCTATCCACCATTTCCAACGAAATGAAAGACCTTGGCAAACGCGCAAAAGAGAAGAAGCTCGCACCCACCGAATACCAAGGTGGAACGACCGCTGTTTCAAATATGGGCATGATGGGCGTGAAAAACTTCTCTGCTGTAGTCAACCCACCACATGCCACAATATTGGCAATCGGTGCAGGCGAGCAACGCCCAGTCGTTAAAGACGGTGAACTAAAAGTAGCGACGGTTATGACCGTGACACTATCAACAGACCACCGCTGTGTGGATGGCGCTTTGGGTGCAGAGCTCTTAGCTGCATTCAAAAACTATATCGAAAACCCAATGGGAATGTTGGTGTAGGTCTGATGACAACCATCCTCGCATATGGCGATAGCTTGACCTGGGGATCATGCCCCGAGACAGGCAATCGCCATCCCGCAAGCCATCGTTGGCCAGAGGTGTTGGCCGAAGGATTGGGAGCGGCTCATTCAGTGATTACTGACGGGTTGCGCGGACGCACGACCGGTTATGACGAGCATTTGGCCGATTGCGATCGCAATGGCGTACGCACTCTACCCACCGTGATCAACACCCATGCACCAATTGATCTGGTTGTGATCTTACTGGGAGTGAATGATCTAAAACCCCACATTGCAGGCACAGCAATTGCAGCACTGCAGGGTGTTAGACGTCTAACGCAGATTGTGCAGTCACATCGCCAAGGATTGACGCCGCCAAAGCATGCCAAAATCCTGATTGTTTGTCCGCCGCCATTGGTAGAGAGCGACGACGCACAATTTGGCGCGATGTTTGCCGGTGGTATCGACGAAAGCCAGAAGCTGGCGGTGCTCTATGCCGATTTGGCTCAAGAGATGGATGTTGCTTTCTTTGATGCTGGTACAGTTGCAAACGCATCACCGCTAGATGGCGTACATCTGGATGCAGAAAATACAAAGAACATTGGCGAGGCATTGGTGCCCATCGTCAATAAACTATTGAATGCAAATTGAGGTAGATCAACGAGTAAAAAGCGCTGTGAGCTAAAATCCTTTCATCAAACCGAGAGGAGAAACAAATGGCCCATACACCACATGAACTGGCTGAGGAATTTCCAGAATTCGTCGACAAAATGCATGAATTGAAAAGTGCCAATGCGCATTTCGCAAAACTTGCAGACGAGTATCACGAGATAAACCGCGCCGTTCATCGCGCAGAAACTAACGTTGAGCCGACTGACGATTTTAACATGGATGCGATGCGCAAACAGCGTATGGCATTAAAGGACGAAATTTACGGCATGTTGAATGGCTGAAGCTCAGCCACGACGTGCATCTGATTGAAGGAGACGCGGCGTGGCTGACAACAATTACGATATTATCATCATTGGATCTGGCCCTGGCGGCTATGTAGCGGCAATTCGCGCCGCACAACTTGGCATGAAAGTTGGCATTGTTGAACGTGAACATTTAGGTGGAATTTGCCTCAACTGGGGCTGCATACCAACCAAGGCGCTGCTGCGTTCCGGCGAAATGCTGGACTATGCAAACCGTGCTCCGGAATACGGACTAAAACTCGAAGGCAAAATGACCGCCGATGTGACCGCTGTTGTTAATCGCTCTCGCGGTGTTTCTGCCCGTCTTAATGGCGGCGTTGGCTTTTTAATGAAGAAAAACAAGATCGACGTTATTTGGGGCGAAGCCAAACTCGCTGGCAAGGGCAAAATCATTGTTGGAAAATCAACCAAGAAAGCCATGGAACCGCAGCACCTGACACCAAAAGGTGTGAAAGCAGAAGGCGAGTATACGGCTAAGCATATCATCATTGCTACAGGCGCGCGGCCGCGCGCGTTGCCAGGTATCGAGCCTGATCAAAAACTAATCTGGACATATTTTGAGGCGATGGTACCCCAAGAGCTTCCCAAAAAACTGATCGTGATGGGCTCAGGCGCTATCGGAATTGAGTTTGCCTCATTCTACAATTCAATGGGTTGCGATGTAACTGTAATCGAACTGATGCCCAACATCATGCCCGTTGAGGATGTTGAATGTTCAACCATCGCACGCAAGGCAATGGAG
>JBCDFK010000471.1:0-2673 GCA_039178065.1 Pseudomonadota bacterium
GGTGTGAAAAATTATTGGTGTTGCTGCGGCACACAGATTGGCATTGGTTGGGGGCCAGGCCTCACACGCGAACTGGCACGCTGGATGTTGTATGGCGCCGCAGATATTTCCATGCGCGAATTCGATCCGCGGCGCTTTGGAGACTATGCCAATAAGGAATGGCAAATTGTCAAAGCGAAGGAAGATTATTGCCTGCGTCACGAAATTCCATTCCCACATTTCAATCGCTTGGCTGGCCGACCTATCAAGCCATCACCGCTCTACGATTTGCTCAATAGTAAGGGTGCTGTGCACGAGGAAGTTTTTGGGTTTGAACGTCCCCGTTGGTTTGCGCGCGATGGTGTTGATCAGGTTGATCACTATTCCTTCCGCCGAAATCAGGTTCATGACATGGTCGGCGCAGAAGTTGAGGCAGTGCGCAAGTCCGTCGGCATTATGGATGTGACAGCGTTCACCAAAGTCTTGGTCAAAGGACCAAGCGCTTACGAATTTCTTGATGGCCTCACCACCAATCGCTTGCCACAAAAAGTGGGCTCTATTGCGCTTACGCACATGCTTAACCGGCGTGGTCGGATTGAACTGGAAACGACAGTCGTCAAAATGGCAGAAGACCAGTATTATCTTGTCTGTGCGGCCTTCTTTGAGCAACGGCTGCTAGATCATTTGAATCAGCACTTACGCCAAGAGCAGGTTACCATTCAGACCTTATCGGCGGACTGGTCGGCACTCTCACTTAATGGGCCGCGCTCTCGCGATGTTTTGGGCGCATGCACAAGTGTGCCGCTCGATAACACATCGTTCCGTTGGTTATCCGCGCAACAAATTGATGTGGCGGGGCACACCATTTGGGCGTTTCGTATGTCCTATGCCGGCGAGCTGGGTTGGGAATTTCATATGCCCAATGAGGCATGCCTGGATGTCTACAATGCTCTTTGGAAAGCGGGCGAACAGCATAACATTGCCAACTATGGTTCATTTGCAATGAATGTCATGCGGATGGAGAAGGCCTTCAAAGGGGCAGGTGAGTTGACCAATGAAGTTACGCTGCCAGAAGCGGACGTCATGCGGTTTGTGCGCCTGGAAAAAGACTATCTCGGTAAAGAGGAAACACTCAAAAATAACGATCAGCTAAAGTGGGTTTGCGCCTATCTTGAAATAGAACCTAATGGCGAAGAGGACGGTCATGGTGGAGAGGCAGTTTTGCTTGATGGTAAAGTCGTCGGTTCCACCACATCGGTCGTTTACGGTCATAGTGTTCAAAAGATTTTAGCCTTTGCTTACATACAGCCAAAGGCTGCCGTTCCAGGTACGTCACTAACGGTTATTGTGGCGGGCGAACCGCGCTCGGCAACGGTGTTGGGCGAACCTGCCTACGACCCGCAAAGCTTGCTGCCCAGAACTGATAAAGAATTGGAGACGGCTTGATGGATCTTCCCGAAACAATGCTTGCTATGGTGACCATGGACCACGGCGATTTGGACCAAATTGTTCTTCATGAAAATTGGCCAAGACCAGACCCAAAACCGGGTGAGGTCTTGATACAGGTCAGGGCATGCGGCTTGAACAATACGGATATAAATACGCGAACCGGCTGGTACTCAAAAGCGGTCACCGAGGCCACCGCTGGGGCCGGCTATGAAAAGGTTGGCGAGGAAGATTCCGCATGGGGCGGCGCCCCGGTCGCTTTTCCGCGCATTCAAGGCGCTGATGTCTGCGGCAATATTGTTGCAATAGGCGACGGTGTTGATCCAAGCCGAATTGGCGAACGGATTATTACAAATAACTGGCTTCGCGACCCCAGTGATCCGCACAATATGAGCAAGATGGGTTACTTTGGATCTGAGCGCGATGGTGGGTTCGCTCAGTTCACGACTATGCCGTCGGATAACGCGATAGCCATCAACTCAAAGCTCAGTGATGCAGAGCTTGCGACTTTTTCCTGCTCCTACTCGACGGCGGAGGGAATGTTGACACGTGCCAATGTCACTGAGGCAGACACAGTCTTGGTGCCGGGCGCATCGGGCGGTGTTGGCGGCGCGCTGGTACAGCTTTCCAAACGCCGGGGCGCTCGTGTTGTTGCTATGTCTTCAGAAGCCAAACAGGCCGAAGTTGCGAAGCTAGGCGCTGACAAAATTCTTGGCCGCTCGCCTGATAATCTACGCTTGGCTCTCGGCGACGAGAAGATCAGCGTTGCGGCTGATGTGGTTGGCGGAGAATATTGGCCCAAGCTGATCGACATTCTTGAGCGTGGCGGACGATACACGTGTTCGGGTGCGATTGCTGGTCCCTTGGTAGAGTTAGATCTACGTACATTTTATCTACGTGATCTGACGTTCACAGGTTCTACAGTCACTGACCCTCAGGTAATGAAAAATTTGGTTAGATACATCGAAGCCGGTGAAATCAAACCAGCATTGGCGGCAACATTTCCATTGGAGGAGCTTCAGGAAGCTCAATCGGCTTTCGTCACAAAAAAGCATGCGGGCAACATTGTGGTCACACCATGAAGATCACTCGCATTTCGATTTATAAGACACCTCTTCCCTATTTGGACGGTGCATATAAATGGGGTGCCGGCAATGAGATCACCACTGCCATGGCTTCGGTCGTGGTTATTGATACCGATGCTGATGTCAGTGGATGCGGTGAATTTACACCCTGCGGTGAGAACTA
>JBCDFK010000472.1:0-2658 GCA_039178065.1 Pseudomonadota bacterium
CCATCAAAATGCGGGCGATGGATATTGATTTGCCTGATGAATGGTTTGAGAAGCCTGAAACCTTCATGCACAATGATTATGAAGGCAAACGCGATATGATTGCCGAGCTTCGCCAGCCATTTACGATGGACATGGTGATGCAGGAGATCAACCGCTATGCCGATTCAGAGTTCCGCTATACCGATAAAAGCGATAATGCGGCGGTTGAGGAAATCATCCGGCGGGAGCGTCAGCGCGAAAAAGCGATTGTTGAGATAGAAGACATGAAAAAGCGCGGAGCTTGGGACGCTTAAATGAAACGCCTTTATGACAATGAACTGATTTACGGACGGTTGCTCACGATCAACCAACCCCATCTTATTGAGCGTTATAACAAGGCGCTCAAAGCATTTGGTGTGAAGCAGACAATGCTTGAAAAGTTCGATGTTGATAAAACCGGGTTTTCACCTCAAGTGGCTGAAGAGCTTGATAATTATGACTATCTGGATCCCAATGGCATCAATCGGCGCTTTATCATTCTAACGCCTGCGCAGGTATCATTGCCCGTTGTGCATACGCGCTTCTCGAACACCGATGCGTTGATGTATGAATTTTACACCGACAATATGCGTGTCATTAATGCGCTGACGATCAAAGATGTCATCTATGGTGAGATCGAAGACAATGTTTCTACGGTCGAAGATATGGAAGATCTTCTGTCGATCCAACAGGTCGAGTTTCGTGTCCTTTCCGCCGATGATGTGATTGGGCAAGCCAACGAACTTCGTGCGCTGACTGACAAGCTGAAGGACAGCCCTGATGCTTGGCGTGATGACGAGATGCTGAACCGGATGGTCGAGCTAAGCCAGAGAGTTGGCGATATTCGTGAAAACCAAATGGTGCCGGAACATTTGGTGTTCCGCCATAATGCCTATTGGACCAGCCATTTTGCGGGCGCTTATGTTTTTGTTGATGATCGGATGACAACCGTTATCAGCGATCCAAAGGCACCGGGCTTTCGCCGCTCGCGGCCGTGGCAAGTCAGCTATCTGCCGGTTGACGACTATGACAGTGTTTTTCGGTTTCTTGCCTCATCTAAACGTATTGAACTACCCCGCGCGTCATGGATGGAAGATACCGGTTTTCTAGAGCATCGTGCGGAAATGGTGATCCGATCCATCATTCATATCGCAGAACCTGATGTGGATTTGAACAAGATCGATGCGGTTTGGCTGCAAACCTGGCTGCACAAAAATGCAAGTCTGGTGAACCGCGATGGACGCTATCCGTTCCTGAACTCGATCAAACGCGAGATCGCCCAAAATGGCCGTGTGGATATCAATGAGGTCCCTGAGGAATATCGCTTCATGCTGGTGCGGGCAAAGCCGGATCATGAAGATGCATGGCTGACAAACCGATTGATCTGCGAATTCAACCGCGCAGACTTTGTCTCTCGCTATGTTTTTAACAAGCCGGCCTTCTATGATGATTATCAAGAATATGAAGAGCAATTCCGTAGTCATGTTGTGAAAACGCTCAAAGACACCTATCTGATTGATAAGTCAGCAATGCGCCAACGCCTTTATGGGCTTTCATAGCGCGCCGGAGGGAAACATGTTAGATCCGATCATCGCCTTCTTTACCCGTATCTTCGAGCTAATCGGGCGCGGTATTGGAACAGTAATAGCTTGGTTGTTGTGGCCATTTATCGCGTTTCGCAATTGGTTGCGCGGCAAGGGATGGTTCATCAAAATCCCTGTCTTTGCGATTCTTGTACTTATTGTGCTGAGCTATGCCTATCTGTTCTACATCACGCAGTTTTGGTCGCGTGGTGGTGCAGATTATGTAGCGTCTTACAATTTCGAAGAAACGACGACCGGCGTTGGCGATGTGTTGCCTGACAATAGCTGCCAGCCTTCTGCCATGGTACAAATGACGGCCGATTTGATCGACTTCAATGTTAATCAGACCGCGTGGGTTCCATCTAATCCGCTCTCAAAAGCAGGATTCATGTTTATTTGGGATTGGAAAGACACACCGTTTTTTGACAACAAAGTTGCATTTCAACTTGGCATCAATCAGGTAATGCGCCGGACATCTATTGAGTTGGTTGACCGTTTGGGACGCGTTCGCGGTACGTCTTCTATCAATTCGAACTTGCAGGAGGCGCGCGAAGCAATCAACTACCGCGAGGATGCATGGGTCTTTACATTCAGCCCGCCATTCCTTCAGCCATCAACCCAAGCGCGATTACGCGATGGCCGTGAGAGTCTGGTCAAGTTCAATGATGAGCTTAAAGCCTGTAGCGCAGATTTTGATGCGCGTGCCGACAATTTGCTTCAGTTCTTTGATCGCGTGACGGGCGACATCGGTTCAACTTCGGAAATTTTGCAACGTCGGATGGAAGTGGCGGGCTTTACCGGATTTGACAGTCGCGCAGACGACCGCTTTTGGTTCACCTATGGCCAGCTTTACGCATATTACGGAATCTTATCGGCGGCCCGTAGCGACTTCCGCGATGTCGTACAACAACGCCAGTTGGATTCTGTGTGGAACCGGATCGACGAACAACTGCAAGATGCGTTGACAACAAGGCCGCCTTTTATTGCCAATGGAAGTAATTCAAGCCTAATCAAGTCGCATCTTGAGAGTATTGGATTTGATTTGTTGCGAGTGCGG
>JBCDFK010000473.1:0-2647 GCA_039178065.1 Pseudomonadota bacterium
ATTCATTACTATATTAAATAAACTCTGGATCACTTCCTATATAGACAATGAATTTTATGTGGGCACGAAAATTAAAGCAGCGAAAGGAAACACTACGGCTAAGCCTCTGTTTTAGTTCTGGGAAATGACGAGCTTGCTGGTGGCCGCATCCTATATGCGTTGCTCGGCATACAGTTGAGCAAACATATGACAGCTAGTTGGCAATAGTGCGATTGCAGTGTGTTGCAAACAAAATGCCGATTAGCTCATTTTTTTTCAATTATTGAGTGCACCAACTGATCGCCAGCGGTAATTCCGAGCTCTTTTGAAAGGCCAGCATGAATTTCAAATGCATATTTAGCCGGAAACTGGGAAGGAATGGGAACAGTCGAGAATGGAACTGTGTTTTCAGCAATGGATACAATTTTTCCGACTTGGTCGGCATATATTATATCAAGCGGTGTCGGTGTATTTTTCATCCAGAAGAAGCGCTCGGACACATCGTCAAAAACAAAAAGCATGCCGCGATCTTTGGGCAGGTCTATCCTGTGCATGAGTCCTGCAGATCTCTCGCTCTCAGTGCCGGCGATTTCGATGTCGAAAGAAGTAACTTCCGCTCCGTTTGACAGCACGAATAACTTATCTGCATGAACCGGCGGACGCATTGGTTCTTGGGCGCCGGCGCAGGCGGTTGCCAACAACACGAAAAAAACAGACAAAAACTGGGAAAGTAGGCGCAATTCAAAATCACTTTTCGAAATTATCGAGCGCATATCGCCAGAATGGCATCAGTGCGACGCAGGAGACTGGACACCAATATCAGGGTAAATTTCGGCAGCCATAAGGCCTTTGTCGCCATGACCGAAACGCGCAATCACCACCTGACCGGGGCGCAGTTCAGTTAGACCAAATCTACGAAGCGTTTCCATATGTACAAAAATGTCCTCGGTGCCCTCACCCCGCGACAAAAAGCCAAAGCCCTTCGTGCGGTTGAACCATTTCACAATTACACGTTCCAAACCGCTGGTGGGGGTTACATATTCATGCGTTTTAATTTCGTTGGCTGCTGGATGCACAGCTGTTGAAGTATCCATTGAAACAACATGGAAAGCCTGGAGGCCGCGATCTCCTTGCTTGGCCTGGCACACAATTCGTGCGCCCTCTAGAGCAGTCTGAAATCCTTCGCGTCGCAGGCAAGTCACATGAAGCATAACATCGCCAAGTTTTGGAACATCAGGCGTTATAAAGCCATAGCCTTTGCCGATATCGAACCATTTGATAACGCCGTGTACCTCGACGATTGACGCGTTCTCACTCTCTAGTTCGCTGGCATCAGCGTCATCTTGAAGATGCAACTTGTCAGTCATCGTCGACCGCTTCCCCTTGCCAATCCACCAAACAGACCCAGTCCATTTGCCCCGATTCGTTGACAGGATAGCATTTTGATGCCGGAGGACGGCAAGAGCGAAATGTAAAATTTTACTTAAATATGCCAATTATTTTGTTTTTGGCTTTGCAAATCTGCTGGAATGCTCGCAACAATTAGTGCTAAGACTTTGTAATTGTTTGACTTAGATTCACTTTCCACATTCGGAGATAAAATGCGCTATTTGCATACAATGGTTCGTGTAAAGGACCTAGACGCCGCGATGAAATTTTATTGCGATCATTTTGGCCTAGAAGAAGCCCGTCGTATTGAAAATGAAAAAGGCCGGTTCACCTTGGTTTTCTTGGTTGCCTCCGAAGATAAGCAGGCTTTCTTGGAGAATAAGGCGCCAGCATTAGAGCTTACCTACAATTGGGATACTGAAGACTACCAAGGTGGCCGCAACTTTGGCCATCTCGCCTATGCAGTTGATGACATTTATGCGTTTTGCCAAAAATTGATGGATGCTGGCATCACAATCAACCGTCCGCCGCGTGATGGTCACATGGCGTTTGTTCGCTCGCCTGATGGCATTTCAATCGAAATCCTGCAAAAGGGCGAGAGTTTGGCACCTAAGGCGCCATGGGACACCATGGAAAACACCGGCAGCTGGTGATTTTGGGCTAAATTGTGGTCTATTCACGATTTGGCCTCAATTGACTCATAACAGGCACCATATATTAAGCTGCGTCATGTTTCGGCATAAATGTACCGTTTTGTTTACCAAAGCCGTGCAAATAATGTAGAAACGGGTGTGGGACTCGGGGATTTTAGTTTGAAAACTGGCGGTTTGTCTTTGTGGCGCAAATCAAACTCGACTGTTGCGGTGATCAGCTTAGCGCTGGTCAGCGGCTGTGTTAGCGCGAGCATTGATACGCCTCAGGCACTCGTTGGCGCAAACGCGGTGCCGACTGCGAGCGATGTCCTGTCACTTGATAGTGCCCCGCAAGGTTTCCCTACCCCGGCCCTAAGACCAGGCACTACGCAGGTCGCTTTGGCGCCCACAGAAACTGTGACAGATGAAGCAACGGTCATAGCAGAGGCAGCGGTGGCAACCCCACCAGCTCCACCAGCGCCGCTGCTTGCACAAAACGTTGATACTGTTGAGACCATAGATCCAGCGGATGTAAATAGCCGAATTGCATCTGCTGAAGCAGCGCCTGTTGTTGGTGGCTCGGACGTTGCCGCCACGCCTATTGTCGAAGAAGAAGCAGTTAAACCGATCGCACCACCGCCCCAAAT
>JBCDFK010000474.1:0-2623 GCA_039178065.1 Pseudomonadota bacterium
CCACTGACCGTCTCCAGTCAGCACATCGCACCCATCGGCGCTCAACGGACTGAAGTTTAGCTGGTAGTCGCCCGCGGCGTCTTGATGCCTTTGAAACGGCCCGTTTAAGAAGAATGCCAAACGCTACACCTGATGTGCTCATCACGGGGGTACAACAAGACGCCGCGGGCGACTACCAGCTAAACTTCAGTCCGTTGAGCGCCGATGGGTGCGATGTGCTGACTGGAGACGGTCAGTGGACGAATGTGCAAACCCTCATCGATGAGTGTACGGAATTTGACCCCAACGGCCCCGATTGTGATTGGGCAGTTGATCCAGCGACGGGCAATGTGGTGACCGCCACCACTATTCCAGGTACATGGACAGATGAGTGTGCTCAAGGTGATGACGCCAAAGTAGGTATAGGGTTATCATCTCCTGTAGCGAAGCTCGAGCCCTGCAGCAAAGAAGGTTGCGACCGCGTCAGCTGAAGCATCAAGCACAGAAGTAAAATCGCAACCCAGCCCAGTTCAAGCGGTGGCAGAGCCAGCTACGGCAGCAACAAAAATGGTAAAGGAAGCAGCTGCGACAGAAGCCAAAAAACCAAGCCTTGAAAAAGGTGAAGAACCAGCTGCGACAGCGCCGGTAGCGAAGGCGGTTGATGTAGCAATTGTTGCTGAGATAATGCCTGAAGACTTCAAAAAACCATTGAAAATGGAAAAGCCCGATACACCAGATGACTTGAAGCTGATCTCGGGCGTAGGACCGAAGCTTGAGCAAGTATTGAACGGCATGGGTATTTGGAAATTCACCCAAATTGCCAATTGGTCAGCTGAAGAGATTGCTTACGTTGATGACTATTTACAATTCAAAGGACGGATTGGTCGAGATGAATGGCTTAAACAGGCCGCCGAATTGGGAAAGGTTG
The DNA here is from genome assembly GCA_039178065.1 of Pseudomonadota bacterium. GTDB lineage: Bacteria > Pseudomonadota > Alphaproteobacteria > Rhizobiales > Rhizobiaceae > Ahrensia. Next base: position 908 of record JBCDFK010000474.1, read on the forward strand.
AATAGCGCTTAATGCAATTAGCTGAACTCAACATTGCTGTGCCGAAATTCGAACTCGATGATCCGCGGATTGCCGACTTTACGAATAATATTGATCGGATCAACGGATTGGCACAGTCAATGGACGGTTTTGTGTGGATGCATAAAGACGATCCTGCTCAAGTCCGGTCCGCTCAAACACCTTGGCCGGACGCGATTGTCAATATGAGCGTCTGGGAAAGCGCCGAGCAATTAGAACATTTTGTTTGGAATACGGTTCACAAACAGATTTACAATCGCAAACATGAATGGTTTTCCAACATGAAATCACACCACTTTGTTATGTGGTGGGTTGAAGATGGACACCAACCTACTCTAAACGAAGCTAAGGAGCGGCTTGACTATTTGGACGCTCAAGGGAATACGGATCATGCATTTGATTGGGCACATTTGCCCCATGTCAAATTGTGGCAAAAGCAACGCTGTGGCTAGTAACGAACACGGAATATAAGCGATGACGAAGGTCAAAGTTGACGGCAACGAAGTTGAAGTTCCAGATCACTACACGATATTGCAAGCGTGTGAGGAAGCTGGCGCTGAGATACCGCGTTTTTGCTACCATGAGCGCCTATCCATTGCTGGCAATTGCCGCATGTGCCTTGTCGAGGTAAAGGGCGGCCCTCCAAAACCAACGGCCTCTTGCGCGATGGGTGTAAAGGACCTGCGTCCGGGACCTGAAGGTCAGGCACCAGAAATTTTCACCAATACGCCAATGGTCAAAAAAGCACGCGAAGGCGTGATGGAGTTTTTGCTCATCAATCATCCGCTTGATTGCCCGATTTGCGATCAGGGTGGCGAATGCGATTTGCAAGACCAAGCCATGGCGTTTGGCGTTGACTCATCACGCTATCAAGAAAACAAGCGTGCCGTTGAAGACAAGAATATTGGACCACTTGTCAAAACCATTATGACGCGCTGTATCCATTGTACGCGTTGTGTGCGCTTTACAACTGAAATCGCAGGTATTTCGGAACTTGGTTTGATTGGCCGTGGCGAAGACGCCGAGATTACAACCTACCTAGAAAAAGCAATGACGTCAGAGTTGCAGGGCAATGTCATCGATCTTTGTCCCGTTGGTGCGCTGACATCGAAGCCGTATGAATTCCAAGCCCGCCCTTGGGAGCTAACCAAGACAGAGTCTATCGATGTGATGGATGCGGTTGGTTCCGCAATTCGCGTCGATACGCGCGGTCGCGAAGTCATGCGCATCATGCCGCGCGTCAATGAGGAAGTGAATGAGGAGTGGATTTCTGACAAAACACGCTTCATTTGGGATGGCCTGCGTACTCAAAGACTGGACCGGCCATTTGTGCGCGGATATGATGGAAAATTGAAGCCGGCTTCATGGGCCGAAGCATTTGCTTCAATCAAATCAGCTCTCGATGGCAAATCTGGCGATCAGATCGCCTCAATCGCTGGAGACCTTTCCGGTGTTGAAGAAATGTATGCCATGAAAGAACTTCTGGCTTCGCTTGGTTCTTCGAGTGTCGATTGTCGCCTAGACGGCGCTGCACTTGATCCGAAAAATGGTCGTGCATCCTACGTATTTAATCCAACCATTGAAGGGATTGAGGAGGCCGACGCAATTCTGATCGTCGGTTCGAATCCGCGATTTGAAGCATCGGTTCTCAATGCACGTATTCGTAAAGCATTCCGTGCTGGTGGCGTGAAAATCGGC
>JBCDFK010000475.1:0-2618 GCA_039178065.1 Pseudomonadota bacterium
TCTCGATTTTCGGTGAGCCTAGCACATTCAACTGCGCTGACTACGAAATTTGAAAGGTCCCAAAGGAGCGCCTGATTGATTTACGTTGCCACCTGCGGCACGATGCGGATCAAACCGAAGTCTCAACTGGGGTATCGATCATGGGAATGGTCTTTAAAACGATGTGCGCGATTTGCTTGTCAGGCGGTTTGGCGACCAGCGCTATGGCTGAACCCACCGGCACCTTCCGTTTTGCCCATGATGTGGGATCGGGAGCATTGTCGAGTTTAGATCCGATCGCGAACGGACGCATTCTAACGATTACTGAAAAACTGATGAGTCGTCTTGTCAGGCCCGGTGTTGAAGGTATTCCACAGCCTGATCTAGCAACGTCTTGGACTGCAAATGAAGACGGAACCGTATGGACCTTTAGCCTACGGGAAGGCGTCACGTTCCACGATGGCAGTACATTTGACGCAAGCGATGTTGTCTATTCATTAGAACGTATCTTAGATCCGAAATCTGACAGCCCTGCGGCATCCGTGATCTCAATGGTGGTCGATTTAGAAGCGATCGACGACATGACCGTGCAGCTTACCTTGGATTCAACATTTGCGGATTTGCCGTTGCAGTTGATGGATCCGCGTTTGCGCATTGTTCCAGAAGGGTCAGGCGACACCATTGGTCGAACCGGCATCGGAACAGGACCTTTTATGCTGGAAAAATTTGATGCGGATGGCGTGACCACGTTGACGGCGTTCGCGGATTATTATGAGGGCGAGCCAAAGCTGGCACGTATGGAAGTGTTCGGCATTCCAGATGAGAAGACCAGGTTGCAAGCATTTCTTGCGGGTCAGCTTGATATGGAGCGCGGTTTGAAACCATTGGTGCGTCGTGCGCTGCTTAGATCTGACAATTACGTCGTGCAAGAAATCCCAACTGGCAATTGGTCAGGCCTTGTCTTCCGAACCGATGTTCCACCGTTCAACAATGTAAAAGTGCGCAAAGCCCTTCGGATGGCGATAGACCGAGAAGAGATGTTAAAGTTGGCTTTGGATGGGGGTGGGATTGTCTCTTGCGACACACCCGTGTCCCCATCGGATCAGTATCGCGCAGACATGCAATGCGATCGGGACGTGGAAGGCGCCAAGAAACTCCTGGCAGAGGCAGGATATCCTGACGGGTTGCAGATTAAGCTGCATGTGGCCGCCGTAGATGCCGCATGGGAAGCGATGGCACTTGTTTTCCAAGACCACGCTGCCGCTGCTGGTATTGACGTCAAAATCGTCAATGCATCCGCAGATGGGTATTGGTCAGAGGTTTGGATGAAGAAGGACGCATTTGCCACCAGTTGGGGCGAGCGGCCAGGCGACCAGGCCTTAAATGAGCCATTCCAAAGCCAGGCCAAATGGAATGAAAGCTATTTTCAAGATTACACCTTCGATGACAAAGTGCGTCGCGCGCGCCAAAGCTTGGATTTCTTCGAACGGCGCACCCACTACATAGATGCGCAAAGGTATTTGTTCGAACGTTCCGGCACTCTGATCCCTTTCCACCGGACACAGCTGGTTGGCTTGTCACCCCGGGTCAAAGGGTTGCCTGGATTTAAGAGCGACAGAATCCGCTGGAATCAGGTCAGCATTGATGAAACCCCATCCTGAGCTGCAAGACCTAACATTAAAACTGATGTTGGAATGGTCGAAGGCTAGTAGTTGCCCGCCACGTACTTTGCGATAGCAGCGCCACGGCTGTTTACGTCCAGCTTTTGGTAAACGGCCTTCAAGTAGTATTTTACAGTGTTCTCAGAAAGCCCAAGACGCGCTGAGATCTGAAAATTGGTGAGGCCATCTACAAGAAGCGCCAAAATCTCATGTTCACGCTTGGACAGACAATCTGTTTTTTCAGACGTCAGTTTGCGCAAAATATCAGTTGGTAAGATTGAATGCCCTTCGACAAGCTTGCCAAGGATTTTTGGCAGGTTCGTAAGGATCTGGCTCATCATACAAATGGAATTGGCGCCAGACTTTATTGCGGTGCGAATGAATGCCAACTCGGTATCTTCCGCAACAACGACCACCATGACGTCTGGAAAGTCTTTTCGCAAAAAATCAAGCACTGGCGATAGGTCCGCATCAGCCAGGCGAACCCCCAAAATGACAATGGCTTGTCCGTCCACCATCGACAGTAACTTTTGTAAGCTCGGGATGTCCGTTGCGAACTGACCCAATCTAACTTCGGCTATCTGAGAGACCAGCGATCCGATACCTTGGCAAACGATCAGCTGTCTGTCTGCAACAATCACCTCGGGCCGGTCATCAATCGCAGTCAAAGCAATACTCTGTCTTTTTCTTAGTGCTTCCATGCGCATTACATACACCAGATTCGCGCCTCTCCATTAAAAAACTTACGCAAAAAAAATCTTATAACTATCTGAAATCAAATGATATTAAAGTATGCAATGGCATGCCGCCGCGAATCAATGCGATACCTACCCGGGCGGGTGGTTTTATTCACCCGGTCGATTACTTGATTTCCCACTCGTTCGTAGCAGATATCCCCTCGGGCGTAGAAAAATGGGGCATTCCACGAGAAAACACCCCGAAACAGGATACGAAGGAGACGAACATGAACGGCTATCA
>JBCDFK010000476.1:0-2594 GCA_039178065.1 Pseudomonadota bacterium
CTAAAACAAGTAGACTATGCCGACGCTTCCTAGCTCACCCTTGGAATTTCCAATCCCAACAAAGACTGCAGATAAAACATGATGATCAGGAGAAGAAGGAACTCGCCGATCACAAGAGCGGATGCCAGCGAAACTTCGCATTGAAGACTGACGCGCGTGATGCGTATTTGTATCCAAATGGCAGCGAGCAAGAATGCAAAGGCAAACAAAACAACAGGCGTTGAATTTCCTAGAAACATACCCAAAAGCATAATAACCACGTAGGCGTAAACGATTGGAACACTTAACCAATTTCGCGCAATGATGAGGTGTGAATAGCGCTGGGCAAGTCCAAATGGTTTGAGGACGAAAGCCAAAAGAATGACTGGCAAAAACCAGAGTAACATCTCGATAATCGCAGAATATATGACAATGCGAGCCATCGACATTTCGACGCCCTGACCAATCAGATCGCGCGCATCAAAGGCCCAAGAAAAAAACAACGCCGGCAATGCCCAAACAATTGCAATAAACGAGCGCCAAAACCCATCGCTGGATATATCCATTTCATCGAGCGCAGGTTCATCGCCACGCACGATCCGCAAGACACGCTCAACATGATAAAATCCATAATCGAAATTGAACATCAATCTGCGGCCTTCTTGCTCGCAGCCGCAAACCAATCACCGATAAAGCGCTCATAGATTCGTGTCAGTGTTTCCAAATCTTCCAGGGCAACACATTCATCAACCTTGTGCATCGTCTGCCCAACAAGACCAAATTCGACAACCGGGCAATAGTCTTTGATGAAACGAGCGTCCGATGTGCCACCTGTTGTTGATTGTTGAGGCATTCTTCCGGTAACGGCTTCAACGCTTTGACCGAGCGTGTCCACCAGCGCATCATTCTTGGTCAAAAACACCTGGCTTGGCTGCTCTCGCCAGATGATTTCATAGTTGGCAGCTGCGTCCTTACTAGGTCTTAGCTTTTTATCCATAGCCGCGGCATCCAACCGCCGCACAATTTCAGCCTTTAGAGTATCGATACTCCAAACATCATTAAAGCGAATGTTGAAAACAGCGCTAGCGCTGGCGGGTATGACATTGATGGCTCCGCCCACCACATCCAGCAAATTTACTTCCATATTGCTGGGTTGGAATTCCGGCGTGCCATTATCAAATGCAGGATCAAGCAAAGCATCTAGCATCATCACTAAGCTGCGGGTCGGATTGTCAGCCAAATGCGGATAGGCCGTGTGGCCCTGCGTTCCTTTAACAATCAGCGTGCCTGACAATGAGCCACGTCGACCGATTTTCATCATGTCACCCATGGCATCAGGATTGGTCGGTTCACCTAAAATACAACCATCCCAAGTTTCGCCTCGATAAGCAGCCCATTTAAGCAATTTATTCGAGCCATTAATCGCCGGTCCTTCCTCGTCGCCGGTGATGAGAAACGAGACGGAGCCAGGCACTTTGCCATTTTTTTCAATGAACCGAGCCAAAGCAGCCAAAAAACACGCAATACCGCCCTTCATATCAACCGCGCCGCGGCCAAACATCATGTCGCCTTCAATCGTCGCGCTGAATGGGTCATGTGTCCAAGCACCCAAATCGCCAACAGGCACGACATCAGTGTGACCAGCAAACATCAAATGAGGTCCATTGCCGGATAGTCGCGCATACAGGTTTTCAATGTCCGGCGTGTCACTGTCCGAAAATACTGGGCGATCAATGGCAAAACCCATTGTTGCCAGCAAATCGCTCATCAATGCCAGTGCACCGCCTTCATCGGGCGTCACGGAAGGGCATTGAATGAGCGCGGCCAGAACAGCTTTTGGATCGGTGGTTTGAATACTCATAGCAAAGATGTATCGGCGTGGGCTGAGGGCGTCAATCAGGCTTTTTTGCGTGTTCGCGCGGGTTTGGCTGTTTGCTTGGGCTCATCGGGAACTAGCATAATTTTTTGCCAGATTTTTCGCGATAAGTTGGTGCCGAGATTTTCAATGTCATTGACAGTTTCCACCACCACGCTGTCATTGAGCGCTTGCGCAAACAAAGCCGCCAATTTTCCAGTAATTGATAAAAGCTCAGAGCAATAATCCAGATAGCGCTTAAGCTCGTCTGGGGTCAGCGTGCGTTTCGGAGAGCTAGGCGTTGGTTTTAACGTAGCTATGCCGGTAACAGGATCTTTTGTAAGTTGATGCATATCTATTATGTGTATGATGGAGCGTAGTGCATGTAACTGATCAAGCGCACGACGTCGCTTTATGCGCTCTTCCAGCGTTACGAGCGTATAGAGGCCAACAGCGGCAAAAATTGCTGTATTGATCAAGGCCTCAAGCCCTTGCACAAAGTCACTGGCATTACCCGCCAACCGGTCAAATGAAAAGAATGTGCCAAAAAATCCAAACATTACGCCGGCTGCAGCAATCACCACCACAATTAAAGCGCGCAGCCACACGATGGGGCGTTCCAAGGCCTCAGATTCGATCGCCAGATCGTTTGCTAGACTAACCAATTCTGTCGAAACGTTGCGTAGGCTGGATTTCGGGAATCGCTCTCCAATTCGCAACTCCAAGCGCTCGGCAGTTTTTATTATTTTAGTACGATCGA
>JBCDFK010000477.1:0-2580 GCA_039178065.1 Pseudomonadota bacterium
ACCCATTTCCAAGACGCAGTCGAAGCGCCACGCAGTGAAAGCATGACCCACTTCGAACATCTGAAATGTCATGTTATTTTTCGTCAATTCAACGTTCTACGTCCGTAAGTTGTCGGAGATGTAAGTCTAGGGCATCCGACTAGACCCGCCTTATATGTCCTCATACTTGAGCATTACCGTTCAGTGGCAAAACTTGTTGCCAATATGAGAACATTGGCATGGCTCTTGTGATCTTCGAATGCGTCTGCCTTTTCGATCTATGTTGTTGATAATAAAGCGCATTGTGAGTGGATAATATGGTCCGAGCGAACAAAGGGGAGCCCGCAGCTGACCCGAGTATGTGTGGTTCACGAGATCGGATAGCAGAGCAGTTCACTTGCGTCTGCTAAACTGGCTGTGTCGAGTCAGCAACTATAGTTTGGCCAAGTGCTGTTGTAGTGGGGATATCCGCCATAAACCTAATCAGTCGCACTTTCCAATGATATAAATGATGCGCTAAATGAAAGACTACTAGATCTTTTTTTTGAAAGTCATTTGGAGTGCGGTGTGAGATACGGTGCGGGTGTCGTTTTCTTTGACTGTATTATCCTTTTGGTGGCATGCGGCCTAGCCTTGCTTCTGCGCGATAATTTTGAGCCGGATCTGGGGCGTGCGGAAAACTTATTGCCGTTGCTTGCTGCGACTGCTGCTTCAGCTATTGTCGTGTTTTCGATCAGCGGTACTGCTTCACCGGATTGGCGATTTACGGCGCTTAACGACTACCTGCGGATAACCGTCGCCTCGGCAATCGTTATAGGATGTGCTGCAGGCCTCGTTTATCAGTATAATCAGTTTGAGGGGATTGCCCGTTCAATCCCGGTCATCCAATTCGTACTTGGGACTGGTTTGCTGGTCGCTTCCAGGGTACTGGCGCGACTAAGGCATTCAGCGAGCAACTCGCGTCGGGTACGGCAGCGAGTTCTATCTGTGCTCGATGAGTCGGAGCTTCGATCATCACGCGCTCTGATTGTTGGGCAGAACCGATTGGCAGAGGCTTATCTCCATGCAATGAGAGAGTTCTCTAGTCAGTCTGTACGTGTTGAGGGTGTCTTAGCGCTGGACGGGCGAGGCCAAGGGCGAGCCTTCATGGGTTATGACGTTCTCGGTGCACCCGAGAACATCGACCAAATCTTGGCCAACTTAGAAGTCCATGGCATCTCTATTGATCGCATTTTGCTAGCATGCCGATTGAGCAGTTTGAGTGAGGACGCACGTGGTAGTCTTCTGGCCCTTGCTACGAAGGGTGTGAGGCTCGAAGTGATACCAGATGCGCTCGGGATTCAGGAAGACATAGATCCGGCGGCTAGTGCACCAGTTGGTGCTGGGGGGCCATGGGCCGAAGCCGCGTTCAATATTGGAACCGAGCGCCTTCAAGAGCTTGCAGGACAGCCCTTTTGGAAACTGAAGCGAACAATTGACATCTTACTGTCACTGGTCCTGATCGTGCTTAGCTTGCCGCTCCTGTTGCTCGGAGCTTTGCTGGTGGCAATTGATCTCGGCTTTCCGATTGTCTTCTGGCAAAAACGCCCGGGTCTCGGTGGTCGAGAAATGAAGATTTTCAAACTTCGGACCATGGCAGCGTCTCATGATCGCCAAGGTCGTCGGATTCCGGATGCGCGAAGAGTGTCCGCCATTGGCCGCTTCCTTCGCCAGTGTAGGCTGGATGAGCTTCCTCAACTCTTTAGCATATTAAAAGGTGAGATGTCGTTCGTCGGTCCGCGTCCATTGCTCCCTGTCGATCAGCCGCTTAAGTACCGCGCTCGCCTGCTTGTGCGTCCCGGACTGACTGGTTGGGCACAAGTACAAGGCGGACGTGTGATTTCGGCCGACGACAAGGCAGCTTTGGATGTTTGGTATATTGAAAACGCATCACTTTGGCTCGATTTGAAGGTTGTAGTTTTGACGGCCTTTGTTGTGCTCTTTGGTGAGCGACCCAATAAAGTGTCAATAAAGCGGGCATGGAGTGATTTGCGTACGTCGGGGATTTACGGCGAGACGGCAAATCGATCGGAATCGGTTCACCAAGCTGATTCGAAGATCTCAATCGATGCTTCACCTGGAGCCGAACGGTCGCGTGCTGCGTAACGTAGCTCTGAGGATGGGTTGCCTTTGTCGCGGTAGCAACGACATGCCGTTCAATTTTTTGAGGAGTATGTCTGGATGGTTGTGAGGCCTAGCGGAGAAACAGAGAAAACGCCTGCACAACTAAATCCGAGCGACTCTTCAAGAGAAGAGCATGTGAAATCGCAGTTTCGAAAGACCATTTTGGTAACCGGCGGTGCCGGTTTTTTGGGCTCACATTTGTGCGACAGTCTGATCGAGACGGGGCACGATGTCATTTGCCTTGATAATTTTTTCACTGGTTCAAAGCGCAATGTTGAGCATCTGATTGGGCATCCAAGATTCGAACTCATGCGTCACGACGTAACGTTTCCGCTCTACGTCGAGGTTGATCAGATTTACAACCTTGCTTGCCCTGCATCGCCAATTCACTATCAGCATGATCCTGTACAGACCACGAAAACGAGTGTTCATGGTGCT
>JBCDFK010000478.1:0-2575 GCA_039178065.1 Pseudomonadota bacterium
CAGGAAACGTTGGACTACAAAACAAAACTCACACGCCATTTGGGCCTGAGCAATGTGCAAACCGTTTCTCCTGCGCCTCAACAAATTCGACGTAATGATGCTTGGGGCACCATGCATAAAACCAATCCGGATGCCTGCTGCGATTTCCGCAAAACCTCCGTGCTGAATGCGGCATTGGAACCTTTCGATGGCTGGATTACGGGGCGAAAACGCTATCAAGCGCTTACGCGGAGCGATTTGAGAATTGTTGAGAAAACAGCGAGCGGCAAAACCAAGCTAAACCCCCTTGCCGATTGGAGCGCAGCGGATTTAGCGGAATATATGGATTGGTTTGATCTGCCTCAACACCCTTTGATCGATCATGGCTATGCTTCAATTGGATGTGCGACATGCACCTCGCCTGTTGCTGAAGGTGAAGATGCGCGTTCAGGGCGCTGGCGCGGTATGAATAAGATTGAATGCGGAATCCATTTCGAAAATGGGCAAATCGTTCGGGAAAACAAACAGAATGTCTGAAGAAACAAAATACATCGTGGTGACCGACAAGGGATTTGCCGGTGAACAAAGCGATAGCAATGCGGTTTTATCGCTTGAAAACACGGCCATCGCAAAGGATGTGGTTCAAAACTTAGAAGGTGTTGAGCGTATTGATGTCGCTTTTCCTTCATTTGCGGATGGACGCGGCTATTCTCTCGCCATGGATTTGCGTAGAGCAGGCTTTGAGGGTCATTTGCGTGCCGTTGGTCATTTGATTGCCGATCAATATGCCCATGCGCGCCGTTGTGGCTTCGATGATATCGCCATTTCTGAGGCAGATGCCGAACGCCAACCAGAAAGCCAGTGGCTTGAGCAGATGGCTCGCGTGGATACAACCTATCAAACGCGATTGAAGCAAGCTACAGCAGTGACCTAGCGGACGGTCTAGATACGAGATTACTTTTTTCTCCAACGTACTAATGAATTTGCAAATCCGGACCGAAATATCGGTTTCCACGCTCCAGGAATTTGCCTACAAGGACTGATGACTATGAACGATATGACACCTATTGCTGATAAGGAAGTCGCAACTTTGCCTGATGGACAAACTGTCACTGCGGTCAAGCATTATACGGACCGCTTGTTTTCTTTTCGGCTGACAAGGCCGCAAAGCCTGCGTTTCCGCTCCGGCGAATTCGTGATGATTGGCCTCATGGGTGACCCGGTTGGCGATAAACCTGCGCGACCTATTTTACGTGCCTATTCAATTGCATCACCATCGTGGGATGAGGAATTAGAGTTTTACTCGATCAAGGTGCCTGATGGTCCTCTGACATCGAAATTGCAGAAAATTCAGGTTGGCGACCAAGTGATTTTGAAGACCAAACCGGTGGGCACCCTAGTTGTAGACGCATTGCTACCAGGTAAGCGCCTTTACATGCTGGCGACGGGCACCGGCATTGCGCCATTTGCCTCGCTTATTCGCGATCCAGAGGTCTACGAAAAGTTTGACCAGGTGATCCTTACCCATACCTGTCGGGAGAATGCTGAACTCACCTACGGCAAGGAGCTGGTAGATAATCTGCGTAATGATCCGCTAATCGGTGAGATGGTTGAAGGCAAACTGGTCTATTACCCAACCACAACGCGCGAAGAATCTGACAATATGGGCCGGGTAACCGACAAGATACGTTCTGGCGAATTGTTTGCGGAGCTGGGCGTTCCAGCATTCGACCCGGAAGTCGACCGTGTGATGATCTGTGGTTCAATGGGACTCAACCTCGAGATCAAAGAAATCTTGGAAGAAGCAGGCATGGAAGAAGGCGCCAATTCAAAGCCAAGCCATTTTGTGGTTGAAAAAGCATTTGTCGGCGAGGCAGAAAGCGCTTAACCGGATTGGTTTCGATTTGTGCTCCTCGTACAGTTCTTCGACCAAAAATGCCGCAAATGTGCCTTTTGCGTGATTGATAAAAGCGGTACGTAATTATCGCTTTTATTGTTTGGGATTCGTTTCATTGGCAGATCATGTAGTTATTGTTGGCGGAAGCCACGCGGGTGTTTCAGTAGCCGATCATCTTCGCAAAGCTGGCTTTGATGGCACAATCACCATGATCTGTGCTGAAAACGAACTACCTTATCAGCGGCCACCGCTTTCAAAAGCCTATATGTCGGGCGAGATGTCCCTCGACCGCCTGCATCTGCGACCCGCTGAATGGTATGAGGATAACAAGGTCGATTTACGACTTGGTGTTACGGCGACGTCGATTGATCGCGCTACCCAACAGGTTCATGTTTCCAACGGCGATCCCCTGCCCTACAGCGCATTGGTGCTGGCAACCGGCGCAACCCCGCGTACTCTCCCTGAAAATGTCGGTGGCAACTTGAAGAATGTGCATGTCATGCGGTCGCTTTCAGATGCTCATGCGTTGATGGATAAAATGAAAAGTGGCGCCGATATTGTTGTAATTGGGGGCGGCTATATCGGGTTGGAAGCTGCTGCCGAAGCTGCCAAAAAAGGTCTACACGTCACTGTCGTGGAAGCTGCCGATCGAATTTTGCGGCGTGTTGCTTGTGCCGAAACTTCCGATGTGTTTCGCGC
>JBCDFK010000479.1:0-2553 GCA_039178065.1 Pseudomonadota bacterium
ATGCAGGGCACACAATTCCGCGAAGTTTTGCGAAGAAATCATTGCTGGTCGCGTACGGTATGTAAAATTTCCCGGATGTTGGGCAAAATAGACCGAGCGGGCCGAAAAACTCTCTCTGACTATGGCCGAGCCCGCGTCCTGCATAGCACGAGTAACATATGTCATTGCCTCCTCGAGCTCCTTCTCGCTATCGCAAAATAGTTCGATCGAGCAATGATGCATACCAATAACCACGCGGCCCGATGCCACATCATCTGCCGCTTCCTCAAGCTGGTGAAGCAGTGAGACTGCGGCGTCCTCTGCTGCAGTCATTTGTTTGCGTACCCGGCTAATCTTGCCCTGCGCCGTGACATTATCAATGGGTGTAAAACTCTGCGAAATGACCATATCATATGGCAAATTCAATCGATCAAAAATTCCCGGAAACGTTTCTGACGGATAGTCCTTGATCGAGATGATCGTGCCGTACCGCTTTTTATTGCTGCAAGGGCCATGCACAATAAATTTATTGCCCACGAAATGTATGTTTGCATTCACGAGTAAATCAGAAAGCGGAACGAACTTCGTCCCAGGTACCAATTTTGCACTTGTTCCATCTACCATTGTGCGTAAAAGACTCAGCCATTCCCCATCGCTAATGCGCAATCGTCGAGGCTTGGCTGCGCTGGTTGTGGCCATGCAGGTTTTGATCATTTGATCGAGACGTAAGGCTCGTGCGGCAATCTCTTCACGATTGAAAGAATCTGTTTTGTCAAAAAAATGTAGAAGCTTAGATATTTTTTGAGGCGGCGGAAGAATGATCGTCACCATCGTAAGGCGCTCGCGCAATCCGATATTTTGAAGATAATCTAACCAGCGACGATCCAATTCCACATTGAAAGGATGTCCCTCAACAGGTTTTATTGTTGGCTTTGTTTCAAGCGACATTCGATGAACATAGAATGCGACATTGCCTTTTTGATGGGCGATGAAACGGCCAAAAGCTGTACTTAGCTCGGCGGTAAATCGGCTATCAATGGTATCTGCATTTACGCCTTCAACGGCGAACGATCCCATTAAAGCACCATCGCGCAACATGATAGTATTCTCATCAATGGCGCTGATATAGGGGAGATTGCTTACGAGAAGCTCGCCCACGGATTTTTTGTCGAAATCCACTTTTTTCGCAGCTTTGGTTTTGGGCGCTTCAAGCACGATAAATCACTCCTTTTCCGTTGAACAAACCGACGTTCATGCTCGTCGACTGAACCGTGGCAATAAACACATCGATGATCTTTGGGTCATATGCTGCCAGCGCACGAAGTGCGACATAACCAAATGGACCGACAATTGAGAGATAAACAAATGATTGCAGGACGATAAATCCCAGCATCACAATGCCGATCAACACAACCAAGTACATAAGCGGTAGTCCGGCAAATGAGACTTCTCGTGTTAGGCCTGTGAAAAGTACTGTTGGCTTCAATTCCATTTTACTAGCTTTCTCTATTGGGTTTGATCCGGACCCCGGTTTGGGAGGGACAGGGTCCGGATCGCAAGTTGTCAGCAGCTATACAATTGCCGGCAACAACGCTTGTATGGAATCTAAGGCGTCCGTAGTTTTGCCACCGCCTCCTGTGGCCTTTAGACCTTTAACAAACGCTGCACCGCCAAAAATGATTGCGATGCCAACGATAACGGCTACGGCAAAGGTCCAATCCATCCGTCCGGTCAAAAAACTGAAACCGATTGCAATTACTGCCAGGGCCGCGATAGAAACGCCAATCGGCCCGGTAATATTATTTACAATCTTGTTTAAGAATGATTGGACGCCACCAAAGTTCTGCGCATAGCTTGGTTCAATGGAAATGAGCATCATAGCAACGACTGCAACCATAAGCGTGCCCGCATTGTCGCCAAAGTGTCTTTCTAGAAATTTTATCATTTGTGTTTCCTTCTGTGTTATGCATTTAGAATATTTTTACGCTCTAACTTTCCATGGGCTCTCCTTCACGTGATTTGGTTAGCCACGCAAATATCATTTGGTGCAGCTGCCTTTTCTTTGGTTTGGCCCCGTTAGAAGCAGATTTTTTCTGCGACGCGGAGGGGGAATGTTGGGAGCTGCGACGTTCGGCTTTTGTCGCTTTTTCTTCCTTGCTTGCCTCGCGCTCATCCTTTTTGGATGCCCGCGAAAACAACATTTGGTGCAACTGGCGTCGTTCAGCCTTCGGTGCCTGAGGCTCTGATGCCGCAGGAGCGCGCCAATCTACGTTGATTGCTTTAAGCGGAATTCCACCGTCGGTGGATCCAATTTCGACAAATGCGGTCATTACGTCCGCTTCACTTTTACGGCGCAAACCAGCAAAAATAATTTCATGAAGTTGTCGGCGTTCCGCTCGTTTGCCCGTCTTGCGGGGGGTCGTGTCGCCCTGATCTGGCTTAGAGTTTGTTGGTTGATAGTTTGGCTTTGGGTGCCTGGTTCGTTCGCCGATTGACAGAGCCCGCAATGCGCCACTTACGGATCGACCAGCGCCGTGAAAAATATCTGAGACATATTGCCGTGTCTCTTTGTAG
>JBCDFK010000480.1:0-2551 GCA_039178065.1 Pseudomonadota bacterium
CAATTTTCGTGGTTGTTCCGCATCTCAATGCAGCAATTTTTCTTTTGATCGAAGTTCGCTTTGCTGAACCGGAATTACCGTATCTGTTTCGCTTAGCTATTAGCTTCTTATAATTGGCTTCCATTTTTCTTACAGATTTGCGCAAAGTGCTGCATTTGCCGCCGGACAAAAAGTTGCAATTTGCTCTTGATTGCATGCGTTTTGTCTTGGCTAATTCCGCAGCCTGACGTTTTGCTGCTTGGTCATATTTGCGGAAGTTAGCGCTATTGCCGCGCGGAAGAGAAACCAGCTGTCGATTTAGGGCTTTACACTGCTGGGTGTTTGCATGAGCTGAAGTAGAGGGAACAATTGCGATTATGCAGACAATCGCCAACAAAAGCAGGGCCTTGCTTGCAATAATTTGCAAACGGTTCTTCTCATCCCAAACATAAAACTCAACTCTACGCATACCCAACGCCCCAAAACCCAGAAGCATCTTAAGTCATTTTCCGCGCCGATTTAATTAAAAACTCGTTTGAAACGGTTACAAGTGCGAAAGGTTTACCCTAGGGTTAATCAAAGACAAATGGAATAGTTCAAGTTTTAGATTTCGCCAGTTGCGCTGCTTCTACGGCAGCAATTGCGCTCATATTCACCACGCCGCGGGATGTTACAGAGGTCGTCAGCACATGTGCTGGGCGAGCAACACCGAGCAGAATTGGGCCGACATGAAGTGAATCTGTCATAGATTTTAGCGCATTGAGCGTAATGTTAGCAGCATCAAGATTTGGAAAAACCAGCAGATTTGCTTCGCCTTCAAGCGTGGAATACGGATAAACGCGATTGCGCAATTCCGGGTCTAATGCGCTGTCAGAATGCATTTCGCCATCAGCCATTATTTCCGGTGCAAGCCTCTGCAAAATCTTCGTTGCTTCATTCATTTTCGAGGCTGACTGAGATTCGCGCGATCCGAAATTTGAGTGCGAAAGCATTGCAGCTTTTGGCTCAACGCCAAAACGACGGATTTCTTCAGCAGCCAAAATTGTCATTTCTGCCAGTTCCGCTGCCGAAGGATCAATCGTCACATAAGTGTCCGTGAAAAACGTCATGCCGCGCTGTGAAATGAGAATAGAGAGCGCTGAAAGATCTTGAATGCCTTCCTTGGTGCCGATGATACCGCGCACTGAGCGCAGATGACGCTCGTAGCGACCCTCAAGGCCACATATCATGGCATCCGCATCGCCGCGCATTAGTGCAAGACAAGAAATGGTCGTCGTATTTGTTCGAACCAATGTACGGGCGAGGTTTGGTGTGACACCGCGTCGTCCTGCAATCGTCAAGAGCTCATCGACGTAGTCGCGATAACGTGGGTCGCTCAACGGGTTTATCAGTTCGAAGTCTTTTTCCGGTCGTATACGTAGGCCGAAGCGCTGAAGCCTAGCAGTGACAACTTCCGGTCGTCCAACCAGTATTGGTTGCGCAATATTATCTTCGAGAACAATTTGTGCTGCTCGCAATACGCGCTCGTCTTCACCATCTGCATAGATGATTTTTTGTGTTTCAGCAGCGTTGGCAGCAGCAAAAATTGGCTTCATTGCTAGACCGGAGCGGAAAACAAACCGGTTGAGACGGTCTAGATATGCCTCGCTATCAGCGATGGGGCGCGTTGCAACACCACTTCTTTCCGCTGCCTCCGCAACGGCTGGGGCGATGCGCAATATTAGACGCTGATCAAATGGCGATGGAATGAGATATTCTGGCCCAAAGGTCGGCGTTTCGCCGGAATAAGCGCGCGCTGCGACATCTGATGGTTCTTCACGTGCCAATTGTGCGATGGCCCGAACCGCCGCCATTTTCATTTCTTCATTGATTGCGGTTGCCCCTACATCAAGCGCTCCGCGGAAAATGTATGGGAAACAAAGCACGTTGTTAACTTGGTTTGGAAAGTCCGAGCGGCCTGTGCAAATCATGGCATCTGGTCGGGCTTCCCGTGCCAAATCTGGCATGATTTCGGGTGTTGGATTGGCGAGCGCCATGATTAGTGGCCGGTCCGCCATCGATTTAAGATATTCAGGCTTTAAAACGCCAGCCGCTGAAAGTCCCAGAAATACATCGGCACCCTCGATGGCTTCGGCGAGTGTCCGCTTATCTGTGTCGCGTTCGAAAACCGCTTTCCATTTGTCGCATGGCAGTTTGCGATCTTTGTAAACAACGCCATCGATATCGGTGACCATGATGTTGTCGAGTTTTGCACCAAGCGAAACCAGCAGATTAAGGCAGGCGAGGGCCGCTGCACCTGCGCCGGAGGTGACTATTTTTGCCGTTTTGATGTCTTTACCGGCAAGTTCCAGACCATTTAAGATGGCGGCTGCCACGATAATTGCCGTGCCATGTTGATCATCATGAAATACTGGAATTTTCATCTGGCTACGAAGCTGCTCTTCAACTTCAAAGCACTCTGGAGATTTTATGTCCTCTAGATTGATACCGCCAAAAGTAGGCTCTAATGCCTTTGTAACTTGCACCATTTGATCGACGTCAGTTGCATCGATCTCAATATCGAACACATCGA
>JBCDFK010000481.1:0-2536 GCA_039178065.1 Pseudomonadota bacterium
ATCGGCGGCGTTCACACCTTCTTTCCTGAAGGCGCCGAACCTGTTTATGCGATTACAATTGCGATCAGATCATTTGGCTTTGAAGGGCCAGATTACAATTGGATGGCTGTGACAACGCGTGATGGCGCAAGCGGCCAACCTTGAACTTAGCGAGTGCGCCAAATTCATCTACGGCGGCTGATCGATCTTTCTTAGTTCGTGCTTTGCCACCATTTGGCGCACTCATACTTCCAACTGCTTTTTGGGCGCTGGCTTGTTTTGTTGCTGGCATATTTGCATTAGTTTTCGCACGCGGATGGGTACTTGCTCCGCAATCGCTATATGTTGGATCCATCTACGGTCTGGGTGCAATGCTTAGCGTATGGCCTTCCGTATATTTGACGCGTATGTTCATACGTAGACGCTCGGCGTGGCGTATTGTTTTCCTGATGTTGTTCCTTCTGGTCTTCACCTTATTCATTACAGCCAGCATCTTTGCGCTCGAATATCGATTGTATTTTACCCAGTGGCATGGAGAACCTTTTTCAAAAATCTGGATTTGGCAGCAGGCATTTACCAGCGGTGCGGCGGTCTATACCTATATCGTTTTGGGGCTACGGCTTTACATACCAGCGGCGGTAATTGCGCTAATTGTCACAAGCTGGTGGTTAAATCGCCTACCGGATTGAGACTTTTGCCAAGCACTGTTAGACGATGCACGAAACATCCCGAACTTCATACAGAGCTCTATTATGATTCCTCGCTATTCGCGCCCACAGATGGTCGACATCTGGTCTCCGGAAACCAAGTTCCGCATTTGGTTTGAAATTGAAGCCCATGGTTGCGATGCCCTCGCCGAACTTGGTGTCATTCCTAAAGAGGCTGCAAAAACGATTTGGGAAAAGGGCAATGCAGCGACATTCGATATTGAGCGCATTGACGCAATCGAGCGCGAAACCAAACACGATGTTATTGCCTTTCTGACGCATTTGGCTGAAATTGTTGGCGAACCCGCGCGTTTTGTGCACCAAGGTTTCACCTCCTCAGATGTGCTGGACACAACACTGAATGTTCAGCTTATGCGTGCGGCTGATTTGCTGCTCGAGGATATGGATGCATTACTTGCCGCCATTAAAAAGCGTGCCGAAGAGACAAAGTTTATGGTCTGTATTGGTCGTTCACACGGCATTCACGCTGAGCCAGTGACCTTCGGTCTTAAAATGGCTCAAGCCTATGCAGAATTTGATCGCTGTCGTGCGCGCCTTGTCTCAGCCCGTCAAGAAATTGCGACCTGCGCTATCTCTGGCGCAGTGGGTACCTTTGCCAATATTGATCCCGCTGTTGAAGAACACGTAGCCAATGCACTTGGATTGGTAGCCGAGCCCGTATCAACACAGGTGATTCCGCGCGACCGCCATGCGATGTTTTTTGCAACACTCGGCGTAATCGCATCATCGATTGAGCGGCTTGCTACCGAAGTGCGGCACTTACAGCGTACTGAGGTTCTTGAAGCAGAGGAATATTTCTCAAAAGGCCAAAAGGGTTCTTCGGCCATGCCGCACAAGCGCAACCCTGTACTCACCGAAAATCTAACGGGTCTAGCGCGCATCGTTCGGGCCTTTGTAACGCCAGCGCTGGAAAATGTTGCGCTGTGGCATGAGCGCGATATTTCACACTCATCGGTAGAGCGCATGGCTGGGCCCGACGCCACCGTTACGCTCGATTTTGCATTGGTTCGTCTGACCAATGTAATTGAAAACCTTGTTGTGTATCCGGAACGCATGATTGCCAATATGGATGCGCTTGGCGGGCTTGTTCACTCGCAGCGTGTGATGTTAGCCCTCACCCAGGCTGGCGTGAGCCGCGAGGATGCCTATCAATTTGTTCAACGCAATGCCATGAAAGTATGGGATGGTTATCAGCGCCGTGACGCCAATCCGCCTGTCTTTTTGGATGAACTGCTTGCCGATAGTGAAGTTACAGCAGCGCTTAGCGAAGAAGAAATTCGTGACAAATTCGATTTGGGTTATCACACCAAGCATGTTGAGACGATTTTTAAGCGCGTGTTTGGGTAATGCCCCTTAGCCACATCGCTCTGGCGATAATGGTGGCCGCAATCTATGGCACGGCTTTTGTTGCAATTCAGCTTGCCATAGATGAAATCCCACCGATTATGGCAACGGGATATCGTTATTTGCTGACGGTGTTTCCGTTCATCTTCTTTGTTAGACGCCCCAATGTTTCTTGGGCTTTGCTTGCCTCATATGGCATTGTGCAAGCAGTCATCATGTTTGCGACCATATTCTCTGCGATAAAGCTTGGGATGCCTCCCGGCATCGCATCTATGGTCGTGCAGCTACAAGTGTTTTTCACGATAGGTATTTCATATTTTGTTTTTGGAGAGATGCCCACTAAGCGGCAGGCAATCGGAGCACTGATTGCCATGATTGGCGTCGCAATTATCGGCGTTGGCCTCAATACAATTGCACCCATCCTACCCTTTATAATGACAATAGCTTCAGCTTTTGCATGGGGTGTTGCAAACACTCTGTCTAAG
>JBCDFK010000482.1:0-2510 GCA_039178065.1 Pseudomonadota bacterium
CATGGCTGGTCTCGACAATGAATTCACTGGTGAGGCGTGGCTCGCTGAAGGGGCGACGCGGGGATATTTGCCTCAAGAACCGCAGTTAGATCCAAATTTGACTGTGATGGAAAATGTCATGCTCGGCGTGGCGGACAAGAAAGCCATCCTTGATCGCTATAATGAATTGATGATGAACTATTCAGACGAGACGGCCGAAGAGGGCGCCATGCTGCAGGACCAGATCGACAGCCAAAATCTATGGGATTTGGAAAGTCAGGTTGAGCAGGCAATGGACGCGCTACGCTGTCCGCCCGGCGATTCCTCGGTAGAAAACCTCTCAGGTGGTGAAATTCGCCGCATAGCGCTGTGCCAATTGTTGCTGAGCCAGCCTGACATGTTGCTTCTCGATGAGCCGACCAACCATTTGGATGCCGAAACGATCGCCTGGCTCGAGAAGCACCTGCGAGAATATCCTGGATCGGTGTTGATGATCACCCACGATCGTTACTTCCTCGACAATGTAACGGGCTGGATATTGGAGCTCGATCGAGGTCGCGGTATTCCTTATGAAGGCAATTACACCGCCTATCTGCAAGCTAAAGCAAAACGTATGCAGCAGGAGGGGCGTGAAGAAGCTGCAAAGCAAAAGGCTCTATCGCGTGAGCAAGAGTGGATCGCTTCGTCACCGAAGGCACGTCAGGCAAAGTCCAAAGCGCGTATTAAGGCCTATGACGAACTCGTCGAAAATGCCAATAAGCGCAAACCAGGCGATGCTCAGATTATTATTCCCGCCGGAGAACGCTTGGGTAATGTCGTCATTACGGCAGAAGGCCTAACAAAGGGCTATGGCGATCGCGTTTTGATCGACGACTTGTCGTTCAAACTGCCCCCGGGCGGCATTGTCGGCGTTATCGGACCCAATGGCGCAGGTAAATCAACACTGTTCCGCATGATTACCGGACAGGAAGAGCCAGATAGCGGCACGATCACAATTGGTGAAACCGTTCAGCTTTCCTATGTGGACCAAAGTCGCGATGCGCTTGATCCCAAAGCCACGGTTTGGGAAGAAATCTCAGGTGGCAATGACATCATCAAACTAGGTCCGCATGAAATGAACAGCCGTGCTTATTGCGGGGCGTTCAATTTCAAAGGCGGAGACCAACAACAACCGGTCGGAACACTCTCAGGTGGGCAGCGCAACCGCGTGCACTTGGCTAAAATGGTCAAATCGGGTGGCAACGTGCTGCTGTTGGACGAGCCAACCAACGACCTTGATACAGAAACGCTGGGCGCGCTCGAAGAAGCACTTGAGAACTACGCTGGTTGTGCGGTGGTTATCAGCCACGATCGTATGTTCCTTGATCGTTTGGCAACGCATATCTTGGCATTTGAAGGCGATAGCCATGTGGAGTGGTTTGAAGGCAACTTTGAAGACTACGAACAAGACAAAATCCGCCGCCTTGGCCCAGAAAGTGTGAACCCGAAACGCGTCACCTACAAACGCCTGACGAGATAAATCCAAGTCAGTCTGCTCATTCAGTTGGCTCAGGGCTGCGACAAGCGGCCCTTGGCCAGTTGTGCGCCAATTCTGTGCCAAAAATAAAAAAAGACCGGATTGCGGGAGGAGGTGCAATCCGGTCTGATTAATGAATAGATCAAACGGGAGGAGGTGTTCGATCTATTAGACGGCTTAAAACTGGGAGGAATGTCCGCCGTCTGTGAACTGAATATGCAGTATTTTGATTTATTGTGCAATGCAACATTTCGCAATGCAGCTATGCGCATTTTGCATAGCTCAACTGTGATCCAGCTGAAAAAATAGGCATAATGAGACTAATATTCCCAACTTCTGGCCTTTGCGAACAGAAAATCGCGGAAAGCGCGGAGTTTTGCCGCATTTCTCATCGTTTCCGCATATGCGAAATAAGTATCAAACGAGGGCAGTGCAACATCTTCCAAAATGCGTACCAGCCCTGATGAGCGCTCAACCGCGTAGTCTGGCAACAATGCCACGCCAACGCCGCTTTGAACTGCGCGACGTACTGACATGATGGTGTTAATCTCAAGCGTTGGAACCAGCGGGTCCTTGCCGTCGCGCTCCAAAGTGAGCAACGAGTTAAGGTCGTGAAGATAATTTGGCGCTGGCTCGCCGAAAGTAACAATCCGGTGCCTTTCCAGATCGTTCAAAGATTCCGGCCTGCCAAATCTGTTCAAATATTCCGGCGCCGCATATACATGCAAATGCACGGTGAACAATTTGCGTTGAATAAGGTCGGGCTGTTGTGGCTGGCGCAATCTGATCGCGCAATCCGCTTCGCGCATGTTCAGATCAAGTTCTTCGTCAGACAGCATCAATTGAACCTGAATATCGGGATAGAGCTCGAGAAACTCCTGCACGCGATACGTCAGCCAACCCGCGCCAAAGCCCACTGTCGTGGTAATGCGCAGATGTCCCGAAGGACGATCTTTCGTTTCAGTGAGTTCTGCTTTGACAGATTCCAGCTTTAGAAACACTTCATGCGCAGTGG
>JBCDFK010000483.1:0-2508 GCA_039178065.1 Pseudomonadota bacterium
GCAAGGTTGACGATCGTTTTTTCGCCAATACCACGTGCATGGTCTTTCCAAAGTTGGAGGATGGTACCATTGCCATTCCCTCGATCCCATTGAGTAAGAAGCTCATCAAAACTGGAAGCCAGGTGATATAGCATATTGCTCGTAGACGCATCGGAGCCCAGGTCTTTGAGGTTAGTTGCTGGATACGGCGTATCATGCGGGTGCGCAACCAAATTAATGCCGCACCCTATCACCACATCCACATGGTCTTTTTGGTGACTCGCTTCAATAAGCATGCCGCAGATTTTTGCGCCATCAACCAGAATGTCGTTGGGCCATTTAATTTGTACTTGCCGTGTGTTGCTTTCGAGCACGCTCGCTATGGCTCTCTGCACAGCGACCGCGCAGACCAAAGGGAAAAAACCTAAATTTTCCACTTCGCAAGGTTTGCTGAGGTAAAGAGATCCGTGAAAATTGCCTACTGGCGACATCCAGTTTCGGCCGCGCCTTCCCTTACCACTCATTTGCTGACCCGCGGTCAGCCAAAGTCGGTCAACATTTTCCTCTGCCTTCGCATAAGCAAACAGATCCTCATTGGTTGATCCAACTTGCGCAAGATGCGCTTCGCGCCAGCCAATTAAGCCATCGATTGGTCTGGGATCGAGAGGGACAGGCAACGGGTTAGAAAAGTGCCTTGGCAGCGTTTTCGGCATAGGCCGCAATTGGCCCACCAAAAACTATGTAACCAACAACGAAGAGACCAGAAACACCCATTACCAAGCGCAGTTCACCTGCTGCGGGTACAAACTTACCTTCCGCTTCATCAAACCACATGATCTTGATGATACGGAGATAATAAAATGCACCAACCACGGACGCGACAACGCCGATTATTGCGAGCGGATATAGCCCTGCTTCGATGGCTGCCAGAAAAACATACCACTTTCCCCAAAAGCCCGCGAGCGGCGGAATGCCGGCCAATGAGAACATTAGAATTGTCAACACTGTCGCTTGCAATGGATTGTTAGATGCGTATCCGGCCAAATCGTCAATCTGCTCGACATTGCCTTCATCTTTCCGGCGCATTGCCAAGATGAAAGCAAACGTGCCAAGCGTCATAACTAGGTAGATTGCCATATAGATTGCAACGCCCTGAATTCCGGCAACAGTACCAGCCGCTAATCCAACCAACGCATAGCCCATATGACCAATTGAGGAATATGCCATTAGGCGCTTTATGTTGCGTTGGCCAATCGCTGCCACGGCGCCGAGTGCCATCGATGCAATTGAAATGAATACGATGATCTGCTGCCAATCCGCTGTAACCGATCCAAAGGCGTCAGCGACAACGCGTACAAGCATTGCCATTGCAGCCATTTTTGGCGCTGCGGCGAAGAAAGCGGTTACCGGCGTCGGTGCACCTTCGTAGACATCTGGCGTCCACATGTGGAATGGCACCGCTGAAATTTTGAATGCAAGACCCGTGAGCAAGAACACCAAACCAAACAACAAGCCGATGGAACGTTCTTCTCCTGAGATTGCAGCTGCTATTTCCGCAAAGCCCACATGACCCGTGAAACCATAGATAAGCGATATGCCATAGAGCATCATACCCGATGACAGTGCGCCTAGGACGAAGTACTTCAGCCCTGCCTCTGTGGATCTGCTGCTGTCACGGTTGATGGCGGCAACAACGTATAGAGAGAGCGATTGCAACTCTAGGGCCATATAGACAGTCAAAAGGCTTGTTGCCGAAATCATCAACAACATACCAAGTGTTGCCAGCACTATTAGAATTGGGAATTCAAAGCGGTCGAATTTCTCTTCGCGTGCAAAGCCAACCGACATAATCAGCGCCACGATTGAACCCACGAGCGTTAAAGCCTTGAAGAAGATCGCAAAGGAGTCTTGAACAAAGGCGCCGGCGAATGCCGAACCCTCAACCCCAAACACCAGCATCCAGCCAAGAGCCGCTATCAACAGCGCCACTGATAAGCCCGTCACAGTTGCGTTGGCACTTTCCTTGGGTGCAAAAACACCAATCATCAACAGCACCATGGCACCAATGGCCAATGCTAGTTCTGGCAGGGCAATTGTGAGGCTTTGGGTTAATTCAGCGACTAACATAGCGACGATCCGAACTAGTTTGCATTAGCGGCAACAGACATTGCCGCTTCTGCCGCCAAATTGGCAGCTTCGTAATTATTTACCAACGCGTCGACTGAAGCATTGATGACATCAAATACCGGTGCTGGATAAACACCAAAGAAGACAGTGAGCCCACCCAGCGTGTAAAGCATGGCCTTTTCTCGACGGTTGAGATCAAGCAGTGCTTTCAAGTTTTCTTTTTCAAGCACACCGAAAATCACGCGGCGATATAGCCACAAAGCGTATCCAGCCGACAAAATCACGCCTGTTGTCGCAAATAGCGCCACCCAGGTGTTTTCTCTAAACACGCCCATGAGCACCAAAAACTCACCGACAAAACCGGATGTTCCGGGCAAGCCAACGTTGGCCATCGTAAACAGC
>JBCDFK010000484.1:0-2504 GCA_039178065.1 Pseudomonadota bacterium
ACGCCGCCCGGGCCGTAGCCCTCATAGCGCATCTCTTTGTAATCCTCAGCATCACCGCCAGAACCCTTATTGATCGCGCGTTGGATATTATCCTTGGGCATAGACTGGCCTTTAGCGTTTTGAATCGCCAATCGAAGCCGTGGGTTCATGTCCGGGTCGGTCGTTCCGCCGCCCATTTTCACAGCAACGGTGATTTCCTTGGAAAGACGCGAGAAAATCTTCGAACGCAATTTGTCTTGGCGACCCTTGCGATGCTGAATATTTTTGAATTTGGAATGACCCGCCATAATAAAGCTCATGTTCTTTATGATTGAATTTCAGGCTGCTTTTAGAAAAGATCGAGCCACGCGTCCAGCACCCAGTACAAGGTTTCGTAAATGAAGAGATTTATCCAAACTGGCGGGTGCCAATGCGGGCAAATCCGCTACACGCTCAAAAAGCGGCCAGCGGTTATTTATTGCTGTCACTGTACCGAATGCCAAAAGCAAACATCCAGCGCCTTCGGCATATCTGTTCGTGTCGAAGCCAACGCCCTGCCGATCACCGGTGAGTGTGACAGTTTTGAGCGACACTCAACGAGCGGCGCGGCGGTCTGCGAGTTTTGTCCATCTTGCGGCACGCGGCTGTTTCATCGCCGACCAAGCTATGCAGACAAGTTCAACATCAAAGGCGGATCTTTTGACGATACATCTTGGATAATGCCTGCCGGACATATATGGACTGTATCGAAACAAACCTGGATAACTTTACCAGAACATGTTCTTGCATATGATCGCCAGCCCGAAAACTATGATGCGCTGATCGCCGCCTACCAACAGGATCAATAATGCTCTCTAAAATTTTACTTACGGCCCTTGTTATTGGCATTTGCATTTGGTGGTTTTTGAAGGAAAACACGCGCCGCGGCCACTTAACAATCCGCGCCTATTTATTTTTGACGGCGCTCGAAAATGGCAAGTCCATCGAAGAGGCCAATCATGCCGCCAGCATTCGAAATGACGAGGCAACACCGACAATGTTCGCCAATACGATGAGCTATTTGGAGACCCATCATCGCGGCAAGCAAATGCCAATGATCCGTGATGCGCGCTCAAAAGGGATGAAATATTAGGCAGCCACTAGTCATGTGCTAAATCTGCGCTACACTTCTTTTGAGCAAAAGAGGTGCGTCATGAAATACACTTCACTTTTTGCCGCTGCATATCTCGCGGCCTTCAGTTTTCAGCCAATGCCAACATTCGCCCAGGATGCAGATGATCCTGTCAGCCAGTGTTTGGCAATCGCGCAAGCCGAACCAAAGATCATTTTGGCGGCGCTCGATGCAAATCCACTGGAGATAAAGGGCGACGTAACAATCACCTATTCGGGCCATTCAACGTTTCGGATTGAAACGCCAGATGGTGTCGTTGCAGCCACCGATTTTTCTGGATTATATGGCACCCAACCCACCTTGCCGCGCATTGTTACAATGAACCGCGCCCATTCAAGCCATCACACCCTCAACCCAGACCCTGCTATCGAATTTGTACTGGCCGGGTGGAACGATGTCGGCACCGGTCCTATCGACCATGATCTCGTGGTTGATGACATCTATGTGCGCAATGTCGCGACCGACATCAGAACTTTTGGCGACGGTATGATTGCCGATGGCAACTCGATTTTCGTTTTTGAAACCGCAGGACTTTGTATCGGCCATTTAGGCCATCTGCATCACCCGCTAACTGATGATCATTTTGCTCAAATTGGCAGACTGGACATTGTGATGGTGCCGGTAGATGGCGGCTTAACCCTGTCGCATCAGGCGATGGCTGACATAACCACGCGGCTGCGTTCATCCATTGTTTTGCCCATGCACTTGCGAGGAAACTCCATCAGCAGCTTTATCAACCGCATGGGTTCTGATTGGAAAACCGAATATCTAAAAGGGAATGCCATCACCGTAAATGTTGGTAGTCTTCCCAAACAACCAACTATTTTCGTCCCAAAGAGCTTGGGATCAGGCGGCGGTTTCAGCGATTTCGAATAGAAATAACTACAAATTAACCGTTCCCATTAAATCGATGTTCAAATCTGCTTGTTAACCTTGGGTAACCGAATGGAGCAGAAATTGAACATTCTCGCGAAACAATCAATTCTGGTAATGGGCTGGGCCGTCGTTGGCTCACAAGTTGTAACCTATGCAATCGTGCAATCATTGGCCCCAGAATTCCTAGATACAGCCATCAAAGTTTCGCCCATCGTTTCAGCATTTGTCGCTGCGCCACTCACCTATGCTTTCTTTCGCCAGACCGTAAAGCTGGAAGAATCAAACAAACAATTGGCAATTGCCAACCAGGAACTCGGCATTGAAACAGAACTAGCCCGCAGGGAAGCGACGCTAGATCCGATGACAAATATGCTAAACAGAACCCATTTTGTGCGCGCAATCGAAGAAAACCGCGACACAGATGAAAAAGCCGGCTTCTTTCTGATGCTGGACGCCGACAATTTCAAGCAAGTCAACG
>JBCDFK010000485.1:0-2502 GCA_039178065.1 Pseudomonadota bacterium
CAGCCACCTGCATAGGAACGACCTTCAACTTCAACGCCTTGCAATATAGCGCCCAAAATAATGCCCTGACTTAGTGCCGCTACAATGGACCCGCCAATAAAGGCCCAATCCCAAAGCCACTCCCATCGCTTGGTCCGCCATCTAAATTCGAACGCAACACCACGGAAGACAAGGCCCAGCAGCATTGCGATTACGGGCGGGTATAAAGCTGGCATCAAAATACTGTAGGCGAGCGGAAACGCTGCAAACAATCCACCACCGCCCAGCACCAACCAGGTCTCGTTACCATCCCATACGGGCGCTACGGAATTCATCAAGAGATCGCGCTCTTCTTTCTTGGGAAAGAATGGATACAAAATGCCCAAGCCAAGATCAAAGCCGTCCAGCACAACATAGATATACACCGAAATTGCGAGCAGCAGCGCCCATGCAACTGTCAGATCAAATGAGACCTCCATCACGATGCTCCTTGCTGATTGGGTTCTTTTGCTTGAACAGCCAACTGCGGTGCCGGCGTGATGCCTGCCGCACGCACAGGTCCATCTGCACCTTCGGCCATATTGTCCTCATCGGTCTTGGGCGGTTTGTTCATCAAGCGCATAATGTAGAATGTGCCTGCGCCAAATACGAAGAAATATACCACGATGAATGCGATGAGAGAGGCAGCCACAGCTGGTGCAGCGATTGGCGATACACTATCGACGGTGAGAAGTTCGCCATAGACAGTGTAAGGTTGACGGCCAACTTCAGTTGTTGTCCACCCGGCAATCACAGCAACAAAGCCAGATGGCCCCATAATAAGACTAGCGCGTTGTAGCCAGGTGGCCTCGTTCAAGTTGCCGCGCCACCAAACGTAGGCGCCCCAAATGCCGAGGGCTGCCATCATGAACCCAAGTCCAACCATGATGCGGAATGACCAGAATACTATAGCTACTGGCGGTTCAAGTTCATCAGGCACCTTATCTAAACCATCAACGGATGCATTCAGGTCGCCCTTCAAAATGAGCGAAGAGAGCTTTGGAATAGATATTTCATAATCAACGCGGTTCGTTTCCTGGTTCGGGATACCGAATAAAACGAGCGGCGCTCCATCTGGATGGCTGTCGAAATGACCTTCCATGGCCATGACTTTTACAGGCTGATGCTCAAGCGAATTTGAGCCCTGTTCGTGGCCGACAATTATTTGAAGTGGCGCGACGACCGCAATCATACCAATTGCCATTTTGAACATGATACGAACCGGTTCATTGCTTTGTCGCCTACGAAGCAAGTGCAGCGCACCTACCGCGCCAACGACGAGCGCAGTTGTTAGGTAGGTCGCTGTAAGGGTGTGAAGCAACCGGATCGGGAAAGACGGGTTGAAAATGATGGCGAACCAATCTTCAGGCAAGTACTGGCCGTTTTCTGCAATGGTGAACCCTTGCGGAGTTTGCATCCAAGAATTGACACTCAATATCCATGTCGCGGAAACGGCCGTCCCGATTGCGACCATTGCACAGGCTAGCATGTGAAGCGATGGCCCCACCCTTTCGCGGCCAAACAGCATGATGCCTAAGAAACCGGCTTCAAGGAAGAATGCGGTTAAAACCTCATAGGCCATAAGCGGGCCGATAACTGCGCCAACTTTGTCTGAAAATACAGACCAATTGGTGCCGAACTGATAGGCCATAACGATGCCCGAAACCACGCCCATGGCAAAACAAATGGCAAAAATCTTTATCCAGTAGTTAAAAAGATCAAGATATGCGCGATTACCGGTCCGCAAATATTGTGCGTTCAAAACCGCAAGATAACTGGACAAGCCAATCGTGAAAGATGGAAAGATAAAGTGGAAAGCAATGGTGAATGCGAATTGAATTCGCGCCAACAATACAGCTTCAAAGCCTAAAAAAGTCTCGACCATGGTTGCTCCTTGTCAAACCAATCAAGCCTCCCCAAAGCTTCATATATGTTGTTTTGCACCCATTCCGATAGCACAAAACGCCGCAAGCTAACTTGTCGCAGTCAGCGCCATTTGATCGAGCACCCCATCGATGCGACTTGCTCTTTGGGGCCCGCACCGGTCGCTGCGACTTGGCGCATTGCATTTAAAAGCTCAGGCGTACGGCCCGTTGCATCGCCCATCCCAGCGCTGTCAATGCGGCCACGATATTGTAATTCGCCATTGGCATTGAGCCCAAAAAAATCGGGCGTACATACGGCATTATAGGCTTTACCGACGGATTGATCCTCATCCACCAAATAGGGGAAACTGAAGCCGAAATGAGCCGCAAATTTGAGCATGTTTTCCGGGCTATCTTCGCTATAATCCGTGTAATCATTTGACATAACTGCGACGACATTGATCCCTTCGGCCATCAGATCGTCTGCGTCATGCGCCAAACGGTCTCCGATAGCTTTTACATACGGACAGTGGTTGCAAATAAAGGCTATTAACAGGCCTTTTTCGCCCAGATTTTCGCTCATCGTGAAAGCATTGCCATTGGGATCTCGCAATGTGAA
>JBCDFK010000486.1:0-2500 GCA_039178065.1 Pseudomonadota bacterium
GAGTATCCAGTCCCGAAGTCGTCCAGCGCAATACGGCAGCCTGCCATGCGGAGATTTTCAAGTTGTCCGATGAATGCTTCCTTGTTGGAGCCAAACATACAGCTCTCAGTGATTTCGATGGCCAGATTTTTGGGCCGCAGTCCATTTTGCTTAAGTTCAGATATTACATTGAGTGCGAACCCTGGCCTTAGTAGATCGCCTTCGCAAACATTTATGCCGATACTCTCGAATGGAACCGCATTTGATTTCCACCGCTTCATGTCTTGAACGACCTGTCTAAGCATCATTGCACCAACAAGAGCGCTTAACTCGTGATCAGCAAGCATTTCTTGAAATTCAGCCGGCGCAAGAATCCCTCGTTGAGGATGATCCCATCTCGCCAGCGCCTCGAACCCAACAACCGCACCCGTGTGCATGTTCACCAGTGGTTGGTAATAGGGGACAATTTCGGAGTTCTCCAAAGCGTTGATGAATTCATCACGCAGATCCAAGCGCTCGTAGAACTCCACACTCATATTCGGGTTGTACTCGACAATATCTCCGCCATCAGCAGATTTTGCAGTGTATAATGCTAAGTCAGCACAACGCATGAGCTCTTCGAGATTGCTGCCATCGCGCGGATAGATAGAAACGCCGCCAGAGATCGTTTTTTTGACAAACAATCTGCCATCGTCAATGGGAACTCTAAGCACAGTCGATATGTCTAAGATCTGCTCAAGCTCAAACTTGCCAGGATCAATTCCACCGACAATTATCGCAAATTCATCGCCGCCTAGACGCGCCACATGGGCGCCGTCAGGTGCTGCCTGTTTAAGTATGTCAGCCAAAGCACAGATGACCAGATCTCCAGCTTCATGGCTGTGATAGTCATTGACCTCTTTGAAATTGTCGACATCGAAAAGAAAGATCGCAGCATCTTGGCCTCGTCGAGCACAAGAATCCAGAACCTTTGGAGCAATATTCTGGAATGAGTTACGATTGTTCGCATTGGTCATAATGTCATGATTGGCCAAAAAATGAGCTTGTTTGTCTGCCGCCTTTTGCTTGCGAGATGTTTTCAAGTACTTAGCCGCAGGATAACAAAATGCGCCCGCAACAAGCAGTATTATGATGGTCGCACCGGCATATAAGGTGGTATTATAATTTGAATACTGTCGGTCCAGATCGACCATTAGTCGCAAGATGTATGCAACTTCACCGTTTTCTGTAACTGGATGATATACTTCTGCAAATTTGCCCGGCTGATTGGGCAAATCGGAGCTGTGAAGAATGATATCGTGCCGCTCGGTCGCTGCAATTTCTTGAACGAATTGGCGATCTATTGCGTAACGATTTTCATTTTCTTCAGAAGCTTGGTGGGAGCTCTCGGCGCTAAAAACATGGTCGATCGAACTTTGTGGGAGCACGTTTTTCGGGGCATGAACATGATTTGCATGGTTCGATAAGGCAGAGTTTGCTTTTCCCTCGCCATGTGTATGAACACTTGCCATGGTATTCTGGCGATCCGAAACTTTCGCCGCATAAGTTCCAAGACTAATATCGCAATAGCACTCGGCGTTGATGACATCCACCTGATAGATATTGCCGACCGAAAGCATCCCGCTTACCATTTCAGTGAATTCAACCGCCGATGGCGCTTGTCGCACATCAGATTCTGGGTCCGAGTTGACGAGTGTCGACAGCGTAGGTGCACGCACCTCTATATGATGAGCCCAATCCATACCGGTTGCGTGAGCATGCTGAACTAGCAGTATGCGCATCGCATATTGAATGCCCAAATGAGTAAAAACAATAATTGCCAATAGGGCCAGCGTTAGTGCAAGCGGTGTTCTAATCGACCTTGCGGGCTTTCAATCATCAACGCCGCCCAGAGACTTTGATCCGTCACTAGAATGTTGAGATAGCTTGCGAAGAAGAAACGATAGCAAAATATAATCCTTGAATGGGAGCCTAATGCTCTGAAAACAAGAATTAATTTCTCTGGATGCAATGATACACGCGAACCTTAAATATTTAGTCGCGCCAAATGCTCAAACCATATCAAAGTTATTTAGCAATTTGTGTCGCAACCGATCTTTAACTTAGGCCTGTTGTTTCGCGCTCATCATATCCAGATGGTCGTTAAATTCCTTCGAACTCGGCTTTTCAACCATTGCGCGCATGAAATAAGCTTGTTGACTTTCTGGTGCCAGTCCACCCACCGGTGGATCGGTATCGAGATTAGTTGAAAACGGATAACCTTCAGCGGTACATGCAATTGCAGCCCTTAATTCTGATGGATTGAGTAGTCCGCTTTCTTGAGCGTGCAATGCGTGTGGGTAGGTCGCTTTGCACATTTCCTTGCGATTTATGGCCTCCAATGCACGACCAAAAGCAGACGAAATTTGCATCAAATTTGCCATGCGGTGAATATTGTTGCTGGTATTTGCGCCGGCCGCATGGAAAAGGGCAGGGTTGAAGAATAGGGCATCACCTTTTGCAAGAGGTAATTGAATGCAGC
>JBCDFK010000487.1:0-2468 GCA_039178065.1 Pseudomonadota bacterium
CATCATCATCCATGACAACAACGACTTCACCGCGCTCAAACGCACGAATGGCCTCTACAACCCTTGCTTGATCATATGGCATTGATTATCGCTCCGAAAACGCAAGGCGTAGGCCAAGAAGTGTAAATGCACCAGCAAAACTGCGCTTGAGCCAACGCATGACACTAGGCTTTGTAATTACATATTCGCGGGCCATAGATGCGAGGCCGCCATAAATTATGAAAACCAAGAATGTCATTGTCATAAAGGTCAAAGCGAGACCCAGCATTGACAGTGTTGGATTTACGGCATCTGCACTGACAAATTGTGGCAGGAATGCCAAAAAGAAAACTGAAAGCTTTGGATTTAGTGAATTCAGAGCAATGGCATCGCGGGTGATACGCCAGTCAGACTTTTTTGCCCTGTCTTCTTTAACATCTAGCAAGCTGCCATCGCGTACTACGCTCCAAGCCATATAAAATAGATACAGGACACCAAGATACTTTACGACGTTGAATGCCAATGCGCTTGCGTGAAGCAGAGCCGCAAGCCCTACCACACTAGCGAAAACGCTGGGTACTATGCCCAGCGTACAGCCAAACGCCGCAACGATTGAAGCGCGAAATCCAAGTCCCAAGCCAATAGCCATCGTGTAAATCACGCCAGTTCCTGGCAGCAGCACAACAATTAGCGATGTGATCAGAAATTCAACACTCATAACAGTCCTATATCCGTCCGGTTTGGCCTCTGTGGCGCAAATAATGATCTGCAATGGCGCACGCCACCATGGCTTCGCCAATTGGTACAGCGCGAATACCTACACACGGATCGTGCCGACCTTTGGTTACAACGTCTACTTCCTCACCGTCGGAGTTCACAGATTTAGTTGGCGTCAACATCGATGAGGTTGGCTTGATTGCAAAGCGCGATATCACGGGTTCGCCTGTTGAGATACCGCCTAATACCCCACCTGCATTATTAGACAAAAATACTGGTTTGCCGTCTTTGCCTATACGCATTTCATCGGCATTCTCAGGTCCGGTAATCCGTGCTGCTTCAAACCCATTGCCAATCTCGACGCCTTTCACAGCGTTGATTGACATCAAATACGATGCAATATCCTGATCAAGCTTGGAATAAACCGGTGCACCCAATCCCGCTGGCACGCCTTCAGCAACGACCTCAATAATGGCGCCAACTGATGAACCATCTTTTCGAATACCATCAAGATAATCAGCAAAACGTTCAACGGAGGACGCGTCAGGCGAGAAGAATGGGTTTTGATGAACCTGATCCCAATCCCAGTTTGAGCGATCAATATCTTCAGTGCCCATTGAAACCATGGCACCACGCACGACCAGGCCCGGTACAACTTTGCGGGCAATTGCACCGGCAGCTACACGCGCAGCCGTTTCGCGCGCAGATGAGCGTCCACCGCCGCGATAGTCGCGGATTCCATATTTCACGTCATAAGTATAGTCAGCATGGCCGGGACGATAGCGCTTGGCGATATCAGAATAGTCCTTGGAGCGTTGATCAGTGTTTTCGATCAACATCGAAATTGGCGTGCCGGTTGTGACCAGTGTTACGCCATCTTCATTTGGCAGCACGCCAGATAGAACTTTTACAAGATCATCTTCGCGTCGTTGCGTCGTGAATTTTGACTGGCCAGGCTTGCGTTTGTCCATATAGGACTGAATTTCTGCAAGGGTGAACTCGATGCCCGGGGGACAACCATCGATGACACAGCCTAGAGAAGGTCCGTGGCTTTCACCCCATGTGGTGACGCGAAATAAATGACCGAAGCTGTTGTGTGACATCTAATTATCCTGAAAATCTCACGCGCTTTTAAAACTTTTGATTGCAAATGAGAAGTCTTTGCCGCGCTATATTCAACCCAGCCAGCCACCTTTTTCGCCGTCATAGTAATAGATTTTATCCTGCGGGATCGAGAGCATAGCCGCCTCATTGCCTTCCATGCCTTCAATAAGGTGTCTAACAGCACGAATTATGCCGCCATGGGTCACAACAATTGTTGGTGCGGTCAATTCGGCAAAAAATGGACCGGCGCGCAACGCGCCAGATGCATAGGACTCGCCGTTGGGTGGCGTGAAATTCCATTTGTTGAGTTCTCTACGCTCAATATCAAACTGATTTTTTTCAGCAAGTTCCTTGAGCGTGGACTTTTCCCATTCTCCAAATGTGATTTCGATCAGGCGCTTGTCGGTTTCATATTCCTTCGGCTCCAACTCCATTTGCAGACGGGCAATCTCCATTGTGTTGCGTGTGCGTCCCATGGGACTCGCGACAAATCGCCAATCGGCAGGATTTTCAACCAAGTCCTTTAGTTTGCGACCATTATAGGCGGCTTGCTGACGTCCGGTGAAGTTCAGCGGGATATCGGTTTGGCCCTGAAACCTGCCTTCTCGGTTCCAATCAGTTTCGCCATGCCTGATCATGTAGAAAGGAAATTGCGGGCGAAGCATCAG
>JBCDFK010000488.1:0-2439 GCA_039178065.1 Pseudomonadota bacterium
CCCAATTGCCAGCTGCAATCATATCCTTAGGCGCAACCCAAGAACCGCCAACGCAAAGCACATTAGACAAGCTCAAATAATCATTCGCATTATTCACTGAGATGCCGCCTGTTGGGCAGAATTTCACCGCGCCGAAGACAGATGAACATGACTTTAAATAGGACGCACCGCCCGCTTGTTCAGCCGGGAAGAACTTCAAATGCGTATAGCCCAATTCCATCGCTTTCATGATTTCAGACGATGTCACTGAACCAGGTAACAGTGGTACATCATGACCATCAGCAGCAGAAGCCAACTCTGGTGTAAGGCCAGGGGATACGATGAATTTCGAACCGGCCGCTACGGCTTGATCCCAGTTCTCCGCATTCAATATCGTACCTGCACCAACCAGCGCTTCAGGCACCTCAGCCGCCACCCGTGCAATACTATCCAAAGCGGCAGATGTGCGCATCGTGATTTCAATCGCCGGCAGACCGCCAGCAACAAGCGCCTTGGCCAAGGGCACAGCATCATCTGCATTGTCCAACACAATCACAGGAATAACCTTTTGTCCGGTCATTACCGGTAGAAGTGCATCAACATTCTGCGCCATGGCGTATTCCTAATTTGTGCGATTGATTATGTCGCCGTAACTAGTGCACTTGGCATGGTGCTGTCCAGCGACCTTCAGCCTTTCCCGCGCAATTTTTGCCATGTAAACGACTTTGCTATCGACCATATGCTGTTCAGGATGAGGCCCATAACCCCTAGCTTTGGTGCTGTTTTCATCAATGCAACCTTGGCCAATTCTCCGTAAATGCCATCAGCTTCCAATCCGATATGGTCTTGGAATGCCCTTAAAGCACTGTCCGTTTTCACGCCAAACAAACCATCCACTTTCACAAAAAATCCTGCTGCGCTTAGTAATTTCTGCATATCGCGCACAGCCATTGCATCGTTGAAGCTCATCATCGATAGGTTTTTGGATCGCGGTTTGGGTGGCGCACTGGCGCTCAATAGCTTGCGATTTTTGTGTCTTTCAAAGGCCGAGGCCATACGCGTATCATAATTATTTCGCCGATAAGCGGGACCATTATAAGCTCGCGCAAAACCCGCCCAATCCCGCGACATCAATCTGGGCATAAGCCCATTGGTTCGAATAAAGCGCATCATTAGTGCCACTTGACCAGCAACAGATCTTCGCGCTTCGGCAACCAAATCATCTGGTGACGCATAGCCCAGCGTTTTCCAATGGCTGCCCATGACTTGCCCAATGCCCCACGAGACCGACTGCAGCGCCGCACTACGATCCAGCTTCATTGCTTTCTTCAAAAGCTTCCACCGGTCGGCTTGACTTCGCGGATTTTTCACCTTGCCTACTTTCGGTGATGTAAGCCCAACCCGCCGCGCAGAATCTCGCTTTGCAGGGGAGATCAAACGATCAAAATAGTGACCCTCGAAACGAATGAGCGGTTCTTTTCGACCGGCAACAAATGCAAATGCTTTGCCACCACTCTCAACTTCAGCAATAGCGAGCAGGACTGCGGCATCAATGCCAGCCTCCTGCGCCACCTCTTCAATTTCAGAAATCGTTTGTTGTGAAAACATCTCGCGCCCTTTCCGGTAAAAGCGCAATTGTCCTCTGAATCCGACTGAGGCGCATAAATCGATCCGTAAACTCAAAGCTTACAGTTGTTTTGAAACGGATTTATCCAACCTCCTAGGCGTTCCGCAAGGTGCAGTCACCCCATGGAACGACCCGAGCGAAGTCGTCGTATCATCATGGTGACGACGTTTCGGTTAAGGCAGCAAGCTTGTTGCCATCGGTTTAGCGAAACGCTTTGGACAAGCCCTTTACACTCCCACCCAAGCCTCCACCGCCCAGACGTGCCGGTGGCTCTGGCTGCGGGTTGAAACTACGGGTCTGGCCAGGGTTGGAAAAACCAGAAGCAGCGGGTGGCTCTGGTTGAGGATTAAATCCACGCTCCTGGAGGCCATTGCCCAAGCCCATGGAAT
The DNA here is from genome assembly GCA_039178065.1 of Pseudomonadota bacterium. Taxonomy (GTDB): domain Bacteria; phylum Pseudomonadota; class Alphaproteobacteria; order Rhizobiales; family Rhizobiaceae; genus Ahrensia. The sequence continues at coordinate 1,996 of JBCDFK010000488.1, forward strand.
TGGCCGAACTGCCAGCAAAAGCTGTTCCAGTTGTGACAAGAGTTGCTGCAGTAATGATAACTGCTAAAGCTGATTTGGTTGAATACTTTTTCATAAGCGATCTCCATTTTGGTGCGCGCGCTGTTCCGCCGCCGAAACTCAGACTTTAATCACAGCAAACCGGGATCGCTGTGCGCATACGCACACTTGCTCTGGGAATGATCGATTGTGGTTTTAACAATACTTGGAATACCGCTCTAACGATGAAACCAACCACTTAAGTTCGATACAATCGTGTTGAATTCCATTATTTCCAGCACTTTTAAAAAACGCTGCGTGGACAAGACACGAAACTAAGTCTTGCTTTCGCTGCAGCGCAGCGTAACTTCAAATCATGCCAGCACCAATGATCATAGACCTCAACACGGTCGCCCATACGCCTTTGGAGGACGCTCAGGGGTTATC
>JBCDFK010000489.1:0-2433 GCA_039178065.1 Pseudomonadota bacterium
CATTGCGGCACCGGTCCAACCAGAAATCGGAAAGTGCATTCACGACTGGTACTATAAGGAAAAAGACCTGCAACCGCGGCGCCACGATGAGATTCTGGCTGTGATGGCGGAATACTCAGGCTATGACCCCACGGCAGTCTTGGTAGGATACATTGAGGCGGTTTGTGAGGAATTTCAGCCCTAATCGCCTAGTTGCCGATCTTTACGATGGGGACTGATATATCGTCTGTTAATTCCTGTTGGAACTCGACTTGCTCGCCGCTCGCCTGCACCTGGTCCTTGTGGGGAAGGATGTTGGCGGTCCGATCCACAATTGAATCAATTCGATCAAGTATCACCGGGATACGCTCTTTCGAGGGCGGGTCTTCATTGTTGGTCAACTCGTCGCGGTAGCCGCCGATCTCAACCTCAATAACGCGCCCATCATGCAGTGCATCGTCTAGAGCGGCCTCGCGATCAAAAATTCGGCGCGCATACTCATAAGTCGGTTCGTCGCCGCGCCATGCGATCATCTCGGCCAACTCATCGTGAACAATGTCGCCATTTGCATAACGAACAAGGCCGTTCTCATCCCGAAACACCTTTGTCCCATCGGGAAGCTGAGCAGCACTTTCCATAATATCGGCGAGAATGCCGTGAATGGCCGCAAGCTCGGTCTCAATCTGGCGTAACACATCCCGTGCCGTTTCCGCCGCCCGCTGAACCGCCGTAATCGCATCGCGATGCAAACGAGCATAATCTGAGTCGTTCAACAGGAGCCATTCCAATGTCCGCCTGATGCGCTCTCTATCCGATTTTTCCTTTCCATTGGTGCTGTTCCCGGAATCACTCACACCAAAACGCGACCGTCTGCTTCCGTTCAGCCCCGCCAACTCCAGCCCTTGGTCAAGCGCATCGTCCCGCATTCGCTGCTGAGCCGCGGCCAATGAAACCTCGTTGAAGCGGTCGATATGATTTTGCGGATTTTGATCTTGATCAGCCATGGCAACGGCCTTTCCAGCGCGGGTGCACTGCACCGCTCCCGCAATATGTCGCTCCGGAAGAGTGACACTTATGGTCTTCATGATTCACTGCGGTAGCCGCCAGCGCGCCCTGCCACCGTAATAAACCTACAACACTACCCTTGGCATTTTTCATACCCTACAATTATACGTTAAGTCACTGTATTTTAGCAAATTTGACTTGGGTTATCGGAGAAATAAAACATAGTAAGTGCCTTTTGGAATAAGAAACATTCCTAGCAGGATGATAATGCCAAATAAAAAATGAACAAAAAAATTGTATCTCCAACTCGCCAAAAAGTGGTGGAGCAGCCAATTCAACGAAAAGCTGATCAACGCCGACAAAACAAAGATGATTGCAACCAGAAGAGCACCACCTCCGTCGTTGTTGTCAAGATTTGGAGGCAGACCCTGTGTCACATCTTCATTGTAGCCAAATATGATGGAAGCCCAATAATTGACGAAAAGGAGAAGCCACGCAAATAGCGCAAAACCTTGTGAATATAGAAAGGCTTGAATCCGTCCACGCTGATTTAAGATTTCCATTGTTGATACACTTAAGGCGCTAAATCCAATCGACATACAAACAATCATAAATGCCAAGTTTAACCATGCGAACATCGGGTTTACTATGTCACCACGATTCACAATCTGACCCATCTCGTAGTTGGCGTATGCTACAAGCAGAGAAATGATTAGCAGCCCTACGGATCGTGTTGCTTCGCGCCAGATTATGGCGGTGTTGGGTGGAAGACCGTTTTCTGCAGCGGCTTGACGATCCGCAAAACTCGGATGCGTGAGATGAAACAAAAACCGGGTTTTGAAATTTTTCAATGTTGTGGGGTTGTCAGCTTCAAAATCGGCAGCTCTGCGCAGCCAGCCCTTGAACGCTGCGGGTGTAACCCGAAGAGCTTCAGCATCGGCTCGGTACTCTCGAAGATGCAAGCTCCTTCGCAGCCAAAACCCAACAAGCAGGATTACAGGCACCGGACCTGCAATGAACAAGAGCGGAGCTAGAGTCAGTTCACCAGCATCGCTTCTCCAGATTTGGCCTGGGTTGGTGAATGTTATGTCAATGAAAATTGCGACTACAAATGCAAAACACGCCAACAGGATAAAGCCGGTAATTCCGGCAAAATGAAAAAAAAGCGCATCCTTGTTTCGAAAATGTGCGAGTTCGTGCCAGATGACTGCACGCCAGTCGTTGAAATGTCCCGTTAAATGCCGCTTGCTGAATATGATGTACCGTCGGAACCAAAGATCAATGACGCAAGTGTCTGACCTATCGCTGATGACCTGCCCCGAGAAGTTGGTCCACCGCTTAAGTTAGAGATCGGCGGTTATGATCGCCCTGTTGTGGCGACCGGAGCGAAGCGTAGGTCGGCAGAACAGGGCGAGGCAAGATAGTTTGCGGCGCTGGCGGTCTGTAGCC
>JBCDFK010000490.1:0-2431 GCA_039178065.1 Pseudomonadota bacterium
CAATTGCGAAAAAATACACCAATCGTGGCCTGCAATTCCTGGATCTTATTCAGGAAGGCAATATTGGCCTTATGAAAGCGGTTGATAAATTCGAATATCGCCGCGGCTATAAATTCTCAACTTATGCGACATGGTGGATTCGTCAGGCAATCACTCGTTCAATCGCCGACCAAGCGCGGACCATCCGTATTCCCGTGCACATGATCGAGACGATCAACAAAATCGTGCGTACCAGCCGTCAGATGCTCCATGAAATTGGCCGCGAGCCTACACCAGAAGAGCTTTCTGAGAAGCTAGCCATGCCGCTCGAAAAAGTGCGCAAGGTTCTCAAAATTGCCAAAGAGCCTATTTCCCTTGAAACACCAGTGGGTGATGAAGATGATTCACACTTGGGTGATTTCATCGAAGACAAAGGCGCTATCCTACCGATCGACGCGGCGATCCAAGCAAACTTGCGAGAAACCACAACGCGCGTTCTTGCTTCGCTTACACCGCGTGAAGAACGCGTGCTGCGTATGCGCTTCGGTATCGGCATGAATACTGACCATACGCTGGAAGAAGTTGGTCAACAGTTCAGCGTGACACGGGAACGTATCAGGCAGATTGAAGCCAAAGCGCTTCGTAAACTGAAACATCCAAGCAGGTCGCGCAAACTGCGCAGCTTCCTAGATCAGTAATTCGAAAAACCCGGCCTTTGAGCCGGGTTTTTTCTTAGCAGCCATTGCACTTGTGCATTCATTTTGAATCCACATTTGACATTCTTCATTTCATCATTATGTTAATTAGCAATATTGTTAATTAATGAGAAATTGATGAGCCAACTCCCAGACACCTTTGCGGCTCTCGGCGATGCGACCCGTTTTGCAATCGTTGAGCGTTTGCTTAACGAAGGCGAACTTAGTGCGGGTCAGCTGCAAGAAGGCATTGAGATTTCTCCACCAGCCGTTTCACGGCACCTCAAAATACTGCGTTCAGCGGGTTTGCTTCATCAGCGCATCGACAAGCAGCGCCGGATATACTCTGTGCGCCCTGAAGCGGTGCAAGTCATTGGAGCATGGACCATGAGCCACCGTGAATTCTGGCAATCAAGCCTTGATCGATTGGAACTTGCACTCTTTCAAGAAGGTGATCGAAAATGAGTACTCTAAAACTAGAGCGCGAATTCAGTACAGACCCCGAAACCGTATTTGCATTCCTCACCAAGGTTGAAAATATTGAGCAGTGGTGGGGCCCAGAGGGCTACGGCTTGAAAGAAGCAGCGCTCGACTTTAGCCAACTAGGCGCGTGGACATCAACCTTGGTCAATGCGGAGGGCGGTTTGCACAAGGTGAGCGGAGAAGTCACCGCCGTCGATCCACCAAATTCGGTAGAGTTTACGTGGGGTTGGCACGATGAGAACGATCGGCGAGGGCACGAAAGCAAAGTGCGCTTCGAGGTGAAATCAAATGGCTCTGGCGGCACCATTTTCCAGTTAATCCATACGGGCTTGGCTGACGACGAAAGCGCCGACAACCACAGCAAGGGTTGGACCTCAACACTCAAAAAGATTGAACGCATGGTCAACTGAAATTCGCCCGATGAAAACACGACCAACTTAAGACCTGAAAGGAAACAAAGTGACCAAATATGTCTTCGCATTTCACAGCGGTCCAACACCAGAAGAGCCGGGACCAGAAGTCATGGAAAAATGGATGGCTTGGTTCCGCGACATGGGCGATGCCGTGGTTGATGGCGGTGCACCAGTAGGTCCATCGAGAACGGTATCTAGCGATGGTGTCAGCGATGATGGTGGTGCAAACCCACTCTCAGGATACACCATCGTTGAAGCTGAGAGCTTCGACGCCGCCTGTGCCATGGCCAAAGGCTGCCCCGCACTGCCATCAGGTGGCAGTGTTGAAGTGGCCGAGCGCATAGAAATGTAAGGCGCAGGAGTAGCACAATGAGTACGCCCCATATCGCAAACCGGGAAAAATGGTTAGTCGCTCGCAAGGATTTGTTGGCCGAGGAGAAGGCGTTTTTGCGCCAACGCGATGCGCTGAGCGCCAAACGCCGAGATCTACCTTGGGTTAAAATTGATGAGGATTATCAATTCGATAGCGCGAATGGTAGAATCAATTTGTCAAACCTTTTTGGTGACAAGAGTCAGCTGATTATCTATCACTTTATGATGGGCGAAGATTGGGAGCAGGGCTGCCCGTCATGCTCTTTTTGGGCGGATGGCTTTAATGGCACTACCGAACATCTGGCGCAGCGCGATGCGGCATTTGTTTGCGTCTCTAACACGCCAATAGCCAAGATAGATGCTTACAAAAAGCGCATGGGCTGGACTTTTAAATGGGTTTCCTGCCACGGCTCCAGCTTCAATCACCACTACCAAGCTTCTTTCACGGCTGAGGAAATGGCAGCTGGAAAGATGCAGTATAATTATCGC
>JBCDFK010000491.1:0-2427 GCA_039178065.1 Pseudomonadota bacterium
CACGCCATCAATGCGCGCGGATTCGATTAGCTCCATAGGAAGTGCTTTGATAAAATTGCGCATAAACAGCGTGCAGAATCCAGTTTGGAATGCGGCATGAAACAGCACCAATCCCGTGACTGTATCATATAGGCCCGTGCTTACTGACAAATCTCTTACCGGCACCATCAAAATTTGGAACGGCACGAAGTTACCTGCCACAAACAAGAAGAAAAGCGGTAAAGCAGCCTTGAAGCGATAAATTGCCAAGGCGTATCCAGCCAGGCATGCTAATGCCACCGAAATGATCATGGTTGGCACCGTGATCAAAACGGAGTTCCAGAAGTACTGACCAGCTTCAGATTGCGTAAAGACAGCGGTGTAGTTTTCTAAAAACTGAAAACTGGATGGCCATCCAAACACATTACCCGAATTGATATCAGACGCTGGGCGTATCGATGTCATGAAGATTGCGAGCAACGGCAACAACCATATGAACAGCGCTACCGGCAGAAATGCCTTATAGGCCGTTTGTGTGGCAGGAGTTGATTTTTCAATGGGTCTAGGAAACATCTCAACCGTCCTTCTCTTCTTTGTACATCGTCACCAAGAAGTAGCTGATGAAAACAAGCATGATCATGAACAGAATGACAGCGATAGCAGAGCCATAACCCATCCTGAAACCATATTCCGACAACGCTGTTTCAAACATGTAATAGGATAGTACGTTTGATGAACCATATGGTCCGCCTTGCGTCATAATAGCAATCATATCGAAGGATCGAAGCGCGCCAATAACGGTAACAACAATTGCCAAGAACGTCGCAGGCCACAATTGTGGCAGCACCACGAAACGTAGCATTTTCCAACCTTTGGCACCGTCCAAACGACCGGCCTCAATTTGATCTGGCGAAACATTGTTCAAGCCGGTCAGATACAGGATCATACAATAAGCGATTTGTGGCCAAAGGCCGGCAGCAATAATGCCATATGTTACAAAGCGCTCATCGCCCAAAATGGATGGCGGTTCCGCACCGAAGAAAGTCCAAATCTCTCCAACGATACCGAAATTCGGATTGTAGAACCACGTGAAGATTAGACCAACAACGACCTGACTGATCACGAATGGAAAGAAGAACAATGACTTGTAGAGCCGCATGCCAAATACGGTTTGGTTTAGGAAAAGAGCAATAAACAAGCCCGCAGGAACAGCTAACATATAAAGTATCAGCCAAAGTAGGTTGTTCCAGAGTGAGGTGTAGAACCTATCGTCGTCAAACAGCTCTTCATAATTGGCAAGCCCAATCCACTCCGCTACTCCAAGTCCATCCCATGCATAAAAGGAAATCCAGATAGATTGGAAAACCGGCAAGATCACATAAACTAGAAAGAACAGCATCGCAGGTGCTAGGAATAACCAAGGCGCGATCAGCAATCGATTGCGGTGCAGCCAACTCCGATTATCTTTAGCGACAACTGGTGCCGTATCCAAATTGGTAATGGTAGACATATAGTCCTCCCCGAATGGCGGATGATTGGCCATTTATTATTCCGGCAGCGGGGCCATATGCGTCAGCCGGTTTCGCTTGAAGTCGAAAGCGAACCCCAATTTCTCGGGGTCCGCGAAATGTCAAAAACGCTTACTTGTAGACGCGCTCTTGAATTTTATCGAGGCGCTCCAAAATAGCGTCCAAACGATCTGGCTTGATCATGAACTCTTGGAAGCCTTCCATACCTGCTTTAGCCATTTCAGCTGGCGCATCGCGGTCGTAGAACTGAGCGAGACCAGCGGCTGTTGAAACAGTTTCAAAGCCTTCAACAATGAACTTGTCATCTTCGTTGATCGCAGATGCTGAGTTCGGCGGCAACTGGCCGATCGTTTTGTTCCATTCACCTTGAATGTCAGGCTGCGCGATGAATGAAAGGAATTTCCGAGCATCTTCTTTGTTCTTAGCACCTGATGGAATGAACAAAGCGTCTGCTGGAGCTTCTTCAGCGCGCGCTAGACCAGGTGTAATTTCCGGGAACTGGAAGAAGTCGATCTGATCGTTGGTCAAACCAGCATTTCTGTATGCATCAACCGAGAAGTTACCCATGACATACATCGCAGCTTCACCATTGGCAAAAGGTGCAATTGCATCCTGCCAAGACATTGTGGCGTGGTTATCAACGAATGAGCAGCGCTCGATCATTGTTTGCCAGTTTTCAAAAGTCTTTTTGATGCGTGGGTCTGTGTATTTGATCTCGCCGGCAGTCAAAGCGTTGTGAACTTCATAGCCGTTTGTGCGCAAGTTCAAATAGTCGAATACGCCAGCTGCTGTCCAAAGGAACTTAGTACCAATTGTAAATGGTGTGACGCCAGCTGCTTTTAGCGTGTCACACGCCGCTAGCAATTCGTCCCAAGTTTTTGGCTCTGCAATATTGTTATCGTCAAAGATGTCTTTGCGG
>JBCDFK010000492.1:0-2411 GCA_039178065.1 Pseudomonadota bacterium
CCAGTTTGCAATCATTTCTTCAAGATCAGCAATCAACAACTCAGAAGCAGCTGCCAGATACTCGCCGCGCCGATCGCAATTGCCGTTTGTGCAGTCATCGCCTGTGGCATAGTCGCTCCAAGGACGATTGCCTGCGCCTGGTCCGTTGCCGTTTAGATCCTGTCCCCAAAGTAGGAACTCAATGGCGTGATAACCGGTAGCGACATTGGCTTCCACTTCACCAGCTTCATGCAGTGTGGATGACAAGAACTCGGGCGTGATGCTTGCTGCATCAACGTCTTCGCCATTGATTTTGACTGATGCGTTAGACACGATGTCTGCAGCATAAAGCGCATTTTCGTCATTCTCGGTGCCGTAGGATGCATCAACATAGTCAATGAGGCCTTCATCGAGCGGCCAGGCGTTTACGCGGCCTTCCCAGTCATCAACAATGGCATTGCCAAACCGGTAAACTTCGGTTTGCTGGTAAGGCACGCGCGCCGCAAGCCATGCATCTTTTGCCGCGTTCAAATTTGCCTCCGATGGCGAGGAAATAAGCGCTGCAATTGCAACATCAAGCGCCTTTGCCGTTGTCAACGAATCTTCGTATTTTGCGAGAGCGATGTCTGCATAGTGTTTGGTTACAGCTTCTGCAGATACTTCGCCCATAGCAAAGGCAGAATTCGCAGACACTGCAGTTGAAGCTGCAAGAGCCGCACCAATAATTATTGTCCGTTTCATAGTTTTCCCTCAGTGGAGTGTTGGTTTGTTGGAGTTGGTGTGTTGACTTTTTAGCCAGCTATTCTGGCGATCAATGACGGAGTGGAGTGCCGCCGCCGAAATTGGAATGAGCGTCTTTCTTGCGCCCTTTAAAATCAGCGCAAATGAACCCGCCGCCATCGCAACCTGGTCGCATCTTGTTGGGCAACTCAATCTGCTTAGGCATAATTCAACGGTGTCATCGTCGCCATTTTGAATGCCTGAAATAAGCCCTAGGATCATCGTTTCGTCGGTGCAAATATTGGGCGTATTGGTTTCAAACATGTGTAGCGGGCATTTGGCACAGGCACCAAGCGTGTGCACGAAATCAGCCATTGCAACAAAAGCAGGTTTGCTCAGCGTTGCGCCTAAAACCTCACGATAGAGTTCCTGTGCATCGTCCATCGGCGCTGGCGACGCGGTGATGACGCTTTGCGTCCAATGTCTATAACCTTCAAGGACCAATCGCTCTGGAGGTCTCGAAGTATAGCGACTTGTCAGCGAGATTGTTTGCTCATGCATGAGCGTTGCCTACCGTGGAAACATAATATGATTAATTTAGTCAGATTAAGCACGACTTAAAACCTGTGTCAAACACTCAAGTTTAGAACGTTTCTAAGCACGTCACTATTTTTCAGGGCAGCTGCCAAACTCCGCTGGTGAATTCCCATGCGAGATCTGTGATCGCACCAATGGCACGACTAAATCTGTCAGTCGTGGCACTTTAACAAAGGTTTTGCGAAGCGATCACTTTGCTATGAAAGTAGCGGCAGCCTCCAGAACATCTGCATTCGTCACCTCAGCCAGTGGCAAATGGATGCGAAGCGTTTGAATTGGCTTATCCTGATGTAAAATGCCAATAACGGTTTCTATATCGGGGCAGCCCTCATCCCGGCAGGCCAGCTCGGCGACAGTGATGGGTGTGTCATCGGACAAATAAAACGCCTGGCGAACCCAGTCCTTTATTTCGACAGTCTTGGCCTGCAATCTATTGGTTTTAGGGGCCAATGGATTTTGGAATGATTTCATCCTGCAGATTTCCTCGCTGCATTGCTGTTGCGATTGAGGTTAGTTGGAAAAGCGCTTAAAAATGTGCGGCTCAAGCCGAAGATAATATCTTTGAAGGACCGTTCTGCGCCATTTATGACCGCATCGAAAACATCTTCGATTGGACCTGGATCAATACCATTGGTAATAAACACAAATCGTGTGCGATGATCATCGTCCGGCCAAGTCTCCAACTCAACGGGCCGACTGGCGAGATGTTGTACAACATGAATGATCTGGGGTTTACCTGGTTTCTCTGCGATCGATACAATGCCCTTTGCCCTTAAGAGCCGCGGCCCCGCCGCACTTTGAAGTACGCCCAGAAAGCTATGGAAACTCTTCTCAGGAATTGGATCATCATAAGTTATACTAAACGTGTTGATACCAGCACCATGGCGTTTTACATCGAAGTTTCTGCCCTGCTCGTGGCCGTTTGTTTCAGCAGCGATGACTGAATCTAAGGCAAGCCAACCCGCAACATCCTCGCTTTGCTCAACAGCCATGTAGTTTCTCGGCGTAAACAGGTTTGGTAGTTCAATATCGCGTTTGTCCAATATTGAAGCCGCTGCATTCAGTTGCCTTAGCTCATTGGGTAGTGCCGCCAGATCAGCTTTGGTTGCCGGATC
>JBCDFK010000493.1:0-2407 GCA_039178065.1 Pseudomonadota bacterium
CCTTTCGAAGCGTCGGGTTTGAGGTTTCCGTAAGTAGTTTCCTGGCCAATGCCTTCATTCCATTAGACGCACCAGGAGACTATTTCCCCACTGATCAATTGCGCTTAGAAGTCTATCAGAAGTGGAAGCTGATGTTCCGCTTCACAAATCAGAATTGATGATGAAGTCGCCAGAATGAATTTAGACATCAACAAACTTAAACAGCTCACGGCTGAATTATGGCCTGGTGTACTGCTTTGCGGTTTGGCTGCAACGGCAGCGCAATTTTTGTCATCGCATTATGGCGCGCCTGCAATGCTTCTTGCCCTGTTGTTGGGCCTTGCGCTTCAATCAGCGACGGTGGGCGCTGAGAAAGTGAAAGAGGGTATTGGTTTTTCATCGAAGACGCTGCTTCGACTAGGGGTTGGTTTGCTTGGCGCTCGGGTCAGTTTGGATGCCATATTGGCTATGGGGTGGAGTGCAATTGGGCTCGTAGTCGCATCCATTTTGGCGACACTTTTGATATCCTTCATATTGGCAAAAATGCTAGGCCGAGGCTGGCGACTTGCTATATTGACTGGTGGCGCAGTTTCAATTTGCGGTGCTTCTGCTGCTTTAGCCATAGCTGCCATACTTCCCAGAAACGAACATTCTGACCGTAATCTTTCATTCACGGTTTTTTCCGTCACCTTACTGAGTACAATCGCAATGGTTGCTTACCCGATCTTCGGCCAAGTTCTGGATCTCAGTGAAAAGCAAATGGCGCTCTTTCTCGGCGGCACGATCCATGATGTTGCACAGGTTGTCGGTGCCGGCTTTAGCGTTTCTGATGCAATTGGCGAAGGATCGACAACCATAAAGCTATTACGCGTCTCCATGCTTGCTCCGTTCATCCTTTTGCTTTCAGTGGCAATGGCGGTGACGGACAAATCGGCTCAAGAAGACCGTCCAGAACGACCAGCCATCGTACCCTGGTTTGTTGTCATGTTTGCGCTACTCGTTGCATTTTCTGCGGCGGTTGAAATACCTCAACTCATCTTGGACCTGCTTTGGAACATTTCGAGTTGGATGTTGCTGTTTGCAATTGTCGGTGTTGGTTTGAAAACAGATCTTAAAGGCCTGCTGGATATGCCAACAAAGGCCGCGGTCATGATCGTGGCTCAAACAATATTGTTGGCAGCTTTTGTGTTGTTGTGGATTATGGCTTCCCCTTTTGGATAAGGTTCTAGATCAAGCCTGGTGCCCCATAGAGATTCAAACACGAGGAATGTGGATGCGCCGATCGCTACTCGACGTCTATCTGGCCGACATCAACCTGCGCGCTGTAATCGGCTCCATATGCCACAATACCAATGCTGGTTACCATTGACTGATCAAAGATCATTGTAGTGTCACCCTGCGGCGAGAAATCAGACCAATCCAACTTAACATTCTGCCATTCTGGACCCGCTTCAAAACTCGCTTGGAAAAAGTGCCATGGTCTGCGCGCTTCCGCCGGCCGTAGATGAACGTAATATTTCTGACCGTTTCCGCGTACCCTAAGCTTCAAACCATTTGATGAAGCTGGAAAGGCTGAATTTATATCACGCCGAAACTGAATGAAGCCGCCATTATTTGCTGTACTGACTTGACCTTCCAAACGCGCAAATGCGCCTTCACTGCCAGTTAGATACTGAACACTCCCATCCGAAACACCGCCCATCACGCGATCGCTGACAAAGCGCCAGCCTGCAGCGGCACCCTTATCAAAATTATCAATCATCGCTGACTCCGCGTGGGCTTGAATAGTCATGGCGACTAAAATCACGATCCATCTCATAGCGGCTAAATGGAGCAGGAACTTGAACAATCAAGCAACTCGCACGTTTTATGGATCAAACCAAAAACGGTTTTTCTGTTGCCAGCTTGAATCCCACATTCTTGAACTACACATCGTTTACATGACCGCCGAGACTAAGCATTGAAGGCAACGTCCGCTTTCGGCCCAAAGCCGACATTTACTGGAGCGGCAGTTGGGATCTGCTTATAGCAAAGCATGTTAGGACAATTGTCTCCAATCCCAAATACAAGGTAGTATCGCTAAGTAGCTTTCCAGATGCTGCGGTCTGAACGGTAAGTTCACCAGTTCAAGAACTCCGTCATGAGCTGGAAGTGCGGCGCTCCAGCATAACCTCTTCTTTTAGAGGTCGAATGCGCGAGGAAGTCGAATTCTGACTGTCTTGCTCAAGTGCGTGGGCTTGCCTGGGCCTTATGACACCTAGCCCCGTTTTAGTTTCTACGAATTTGGGCTTCAGACGATATTTCAAGAATTTTGGCCAATTCAAAGGCCGAATACTATTGATACTGAAAAGTGTAATGTAGCCATCGCCGATTTCATCTGGCAATGATTCTATCCGTTCATATTCTTCTTGTACCTCATAGGTCTCTC
>JBCDFK010000494.1:0-2395 GCA_039178065.1 Pseudomonadota bacterium
ATGGTACGTCGCTCACGGTCAATGGTGTGGAAGGAGATGTATTTGATGTTTTGCTCATTCGCCATAGCCAAGAAGTAACCACTTGGGGTTCGGCGGAGGAGGGGGATTTGATCAATATCGAGATCGATCAAATCGCACGATATGTCGAACGCTACATTTCTCGTCTTGCAGAGGCAGAAAAACAGGCGTAGTCACCTCTTTTGTATCCCTTACTACCGAGACCAAATCATGCCAGATTCAAAGCCGCATTTTCTAATTGTTGAAGCCCGTTTTTACGACGCGCTTTCAGATGCTCTTTTGGAAGGCGCCAAGGCCGCGCTGGAGCAAGCCAATGCGAGTTACGATGTTGTCACCGTTCCCGGTGCTTTGGAAGTGCCCGCAGCAATTGCCTATGCGATTGATGGCGTAACAGAATATCACGGATATGTAGCACTCGGCGTCATCATTAGAGGTGCAACATATCACTTTGATATTGTCGCCAATGAAAGCAGCCGCGCACTAATGGATATGTCAGTTGCCGAAGGTGTGCCCATTGGCAATGGTATATTAACGGTCGAAAATGAAGCGCAAGCTTGGGAGCGTGCGCGTATCTCTGAGCTTGATAAGGGAGGCTTTGCGGCACGTGCTGCGGCGACGATGCTTGATCTCAAAACTAAGTTGCTCGGTGCCGATTGATGAACAAGGATTCGGCTGCATTACGCGGAGAGAAAACTGCGAATAAGCGTGGCGCTGCCCGACTAGCGGCTGTGCAGGCGCTTTTCCAAATGGATGTTTCAGGTGCTGGCGTGATGGAAGTTGCCGCCGAATATGAAACACACAGGCTCGGTCAAGTGGTTGATGGCGAGCAGTATTTGGACGCTGATGCTGCTTGGTTCCGTGGTATCCTGGCTGGTGTTGTAAAAGATCAGACTAAGCTCGATCCAATTATCCGAGAGGCACTACAGGAAGATTGGCCGCTATCGCGCATTGACAGCACGTTGCGCGCGATTTTGCGTGCTGGTGCATTTGAGTTGATCCAGCGCAAGGATGTCCCAATTGCCGTGGTGGTATCGGAATATTTGGATGTCGCTCAGGCATTTTATGAAGAGGGTGATGAACCCAAAATGGTCAACGCGGTTTTGGACCGTATTGCGCGACGTGTGCGCGAAAAAAAATAGTCAGAAAGCAATTCCGTGCAGGAAATTGAGCATCTAAAGGAAGCAAAACGCACAACGCTTACGCTTGCGGCAGCACAATCGTTGATTGGTTCCACGCAGCCAATTTGTATTTCGATAGGCGGGCTAGCTGGTTTCTATTTGCTGGGCACTGACAAGGCATTAGCAACTTTGCCCGTAACCGGCTTTAATCTCGGCGTTGCCATTGGAGCTTTACCTGCCGCGATGCTTATGCGGGCGATAGGTCGCCGATATGGCTTTTCAGTTGGCGCATTAATTGTCAGCCTTGGGGCAGCTCTAGCTGCCCTCGCGCTGCTTATCCACAATTTCTGGTTCTTTGCTTTTGGGCTCGCCGTCATCGGAATTGGTGGCTCATTTCAACAACAATATCGATTTGCTGCAGCGGATGCTTCGCCAAAGTCTTTTAAGTCACAATCAATATCGTGGGTGCTATGTGGCGGTATCGTTGCCGCCATTATTGGACCGCAGCTGGTCATATTGACTAAAGATTTGATGGCGCCGGTGAGTTATGCTGGCGCGTTCTTGTCCGCGGTCGTTTTAGGTGTCGTTGGGGCAGGGGTTTTGATGACCCTCAAACCACAACCAGCAACTGTTGATGACCCTGAAGATCCAACGGACGATGAACGCCCGCTTTCCAGTATCATCTCACAGCCGCGCTTTCTAGTTTCTTTTCTGTGCGCGGTCGTCACCTATGCGCTTATGGCATTCGTCATGACCGGTGCGCCACTTGCCATGGTTGCCTGTGGACACTCGGCTGACGATGCGACACTAGGCATTTCCTGGCATGTCTTGGCCATGTTCGGCCCAAGTTTTTTCACCGGAAAGCTCATTGCACGATTTGGCAAAGAAACCATTGTTGCAGCAGGCTTACTTCTGCTGATTGGTTCAGGAATTGTCGCTCTGTCGGGACTTGCACTTTGGCAGTTTTGGATTGCTCTGATTTTGTTGGGTGTGGGTTGGAACTTTGGCTTTATTGGTGCAACGGCAATGACAACCGACACCTACAGGCCCAGCGAAAAGAACAAGGTTCAGGGTATCCACGATTTTGCATTGTTCACTTTTGTTGCAATCGGATCACTGGCTTCAGGTGCAACGCTCAACGCCTTTGGATGGGATATGATCAACTGGATTGTGTTCCCCGCAGCTGGTTTTTGCCTTGTCGTTTTGGCCATTCAAGCTGCCGCGGACCGTCGTGCAATCGCGGCTGCGGAATAACACCG
>JBCDFK010000495.1:0-2395 GCA_039178065.1 Pseudomonadota bacterium
ATATGGCGTCCAACTTCCGCATCCAGATTAATGTCTTTAATCTGTATAAAGCGTGGTTTGCCATCAGAGAAACATGTGCCGGCAACCGCACGTTCTTGGTTGGCGGTGGTGACTTTCAAGCTAATGTAACCATCAAAAACACCAGATTTGTCGCGCTTTATTTCTGAAACGCGAATGCCACGCTCTTTCACCATGATCGGCGCCGAAACCATATTTACATCAGCAACCTGCGGGCGGATAAGGCCAGCCAGTGCAGCACTGATCATGGCTTTGGTGTTCATCTCTGACACCGATCCATCAAAGGTAATTTCCACTTCCTTGATCGCGCTTTCGGTCGCCTGCCCAACAAATGCACCCATCACTTCAGCTAGCTTCACAAATGGCTTGAGCACGGGCGCTTCTTCGGCGGTAATCGAAGGCATATTAATGGCATTGGATACGGCACCTTTGAGCAAATAGTCAGACATTTGCTCGGCAACTTGTAGCGCTACATTTTCTTGGGCTTCGCTCGTGGATGCACCCAGATGCGGTGTACAAACAACATTTGGAATATCGAACAATTCGTTTTCTGTTGCAGGCTCGGTTTCAAACACATCGATGCCTGCCGCAGCGACTTTGCCTGAGCGTAGAGCGTCAGCCAGATCGGCCTCGACAATCAATCCGCCTCGGGCACAGTTTACAATCCGCACGCCATCTTTCATTTTTGCAAATGCTTCTTTGTTGACGATACCGCGCGTCTTGTCGGTCATCGGCGTATGAAGCGTGATGAAGTCTGCACGGGCAAAAAGCTGATCCAGTTCAACCTTTTCGACGCCCAACTGCACCGCACGTTCTTCAGACAAAAATGGGTCAAATGCGATGACATTCATTTTCAGGCCCACCGCGCGCGTGGCAACGACCGCGCCAATATTGCCGCAACCGATTACGCCGAGCGTTTTACCAGTGATCTCGACACCCATAAATTTGGACTTCTCCCATTTGCCAGCTCGGGTTGAAACATCCGCAGCAGGCAATTGACGGGCAGTGGCAAATATTAATGCAATCGCATGCTCTGCAGTGGTGATGGAGTTACCGAAAGGCGTGTTCATCACAATTATGCCTTTGCGCGATGCAGCCGGAATATCAACATTGTCGACGCCAATACCTGCTCGGCCAATAACTTTAAGGTTGGTCGCTGCATCGATCAGCTTTTCAGTTGCTTTGGTCGCTGAGCGAATTGCCAAGCCATCATATTGATCAATAATTCCAAGCAGTTTTTCCTTGTCCTTGCCAACATCGGGCATGAAATCGACATCAATGCCGCGGTCCCGGAAAATTTGGACGGCAGTTTCAGAAAGCTTGTCAGATACGAGTACGCGAGGTGCAGCCATTTTGGCCTCCATGCTATCAAAAATTAGAGAGAAATCGGCGCCTAGCGCCGATCAAGTTCAATCAGGAAAGTTGTGATTTTTGCAGATCAAATGCATAGCCGATCCACGGCATAAGCGCTTCAACATCAGCTGTTTCAACCGTTGCACCTGCCCAAATCCGCAATCCCGAAGGTGCATCGCGGTAAGCGCCAATGTCATAAGCAACGCCTTCGCTTTCAAGCGTTGAAACAATCGCTTTGGCAAAAGCAGCTTGTGCATCGGCATCAAGAGCGGCAACAGCGGGATCTGTGATCTTCAAACACACCGAGGTGTTGGAACGCGTTGCTGGATCAACTGCCAAATTCTCAAGCCAGTCGACATCATCGGCATAGTCTTGGATCGCTCTGAAATTCGCATCAGCTCGATCCATCATGCCTTTGAGACCGCCGACGGATTTCGCCCAATTGAGCGCGTCTATCGCATCTTCAACCGCAAGCATTGACGGCGTGTTGATGGTCTCACCTCTAAATATACCTTCAATCAACTTACCACCTTTGGTGAGGCGGAAGATTTTGGGAAGCGGCCATGCCGGCGTGTAGTTTTCAAGTCTCTCAACAGCGCGGGGCGACAAGATAAGAATGCCGTGCGCACCCTCGCCGCCCAATGCCTTCTGCCAAGAAAACGTCACAACATCGAGTTTTTCAAATTCAATATCTTGCGCAAATGCGGCGGACGTTGCATCGCAGATCGTCAAACCTTGGCGATCGTTTGGAATAAAATCAGCATTGGCAACGCGAACACCAGAAGTGGTGCCATTCCAAGTAAACACAACATCATTGTCAAAATTGATCTGGCTTAGATCTGGCAGTTCGCCATAGCCCGCTTCAATCTTGCGGCAAATATCGAGTTTGAGCTGCTTGACCGCATCGGTCACCCAGCCAGCGCCAAAGCTTTCCCAGGCGACCATGTCGACACCGCGCGCGCCGAGGAGCGACCACATCGCCATTTCTACAGCACCAGTATCGGATGCTGGCACGATACCTATG
>JBCDFK010000496.1:0-2379 GCA_039178065.1 Pseudomonadota bacterium
AGTCGACTGCGCGGTGCACAATGAAAAGCGAAACTGGACTAGCCTTCAGTAACATTGGAATTTCGGTGTCTGCCTGCCAAGCGGGCACTCACTCATGCAACATTAAGTCTAGATTTTGAACCGCCGCACCAGAAGCGCCTTTACCCAAATTGTCTAGAGAAGCAACCAGGTTGAGCTGGCTGTTATCGGCCCGGCCGCAAACATATAGCCGCATCTCGTCAGTGCCCGCCATCTCGGTAGGATCAATACGTGGCGCCGCATCTGTGTCATCAAGAGGCACCAATTTCACAATGTCTTGGCCCGAATAATGCTCCGCTAAAACCGAATGAACCGATGCTCGGTCGGCATTTTTCAATGTAGCGCTGTGCAGAGGAACATTTACCAACATGCCCTGCGCAAATCTGCCTACATTGGGCGTGAAAACCGGATCATGCGCCAAGCCACTGCGGACTTTGATTTCCGGCACATGCTTGTGCTGCAAGCCCAACGCATATTCGAAGTAGGGCGCATCGATGGCATCGTCCCGTGAGGCATCTTCCATTTGGGCAATCAATTGCTTGCCACCACCAGAGTAACCGGAGACCGCGTTAATGGTCACCGGGTAGTCGGCGGGCATAAGCCCCGCCAAAATGAGCGGCCTCAGAAGCGCAATCGCGCCGGTTGGATAACAACCGGGATTGGATACGTTTTGGGCTGAGATTATCTTCTCTTTTTGTCCCAGCTCGCATTCCGCAAATCCATAGATCCAGCCATCGGCGGTTCTATGAGCTGTGGAAGCATCAATAAAACGCGTATTTGCGCCCTGAGCCATGGAAACAGACTCACGCGCCGCGTCATCTGGAAGGCAAAGAATTGCGATGTCAGCATCGCGCAGCATTTCTTGCCGTTTTGATTGGTCTCTGCGGTCCTCCATCGCCAACGACAACAAATTTATGTCGCTACGGTTCGCCAGCCGGTCTGCAATTTGCAGGCCAGTGGTTCCGTGTTCGCCATCAATGAAAACTGATTTTTTCATGTCAAATAGTCCAAAGTCTTTAATATACAGGTGTTTACCGCCAAAAGCAGATTTAATATAGCAACTTACTTTCGTCGCTGCTCGGCCAACAAACCTAAGTAATACATGGCTACAGATGCGCCGGCGATCGCCGTTATATCGGCATGATCATAGGCCGGCGCAACCTCAACGATATCTGCCCCAACAATATTTAAGCTTGCAAGTTGACGCAGAACGCCAAGCATTTTTGCAGTCGAGGGACCCCCTGCTACCGGTGTGCCTGTTCCAGGCGCATAGGCTGGATCAAGGCAGTCTATATCAAAAGTGATGTAGCAAGGCATTTCGCCGACACGCTTTTTGATCGCTTCGACGATTTCGCCGATTCGCATCTCTTCCACATCATGCCCATAAAGCATTTTGATGTCGCAATCTTCCGGCGCATGCGTACGAATGCCAACTTGGATAGAATTGTCAGTTACGATAATACCGTCCTTGGCAGCGCGACCGACAAATGAGCCGTGATCAATGCGCTTGCCGTCATCAAACCATGTGTCTTGATGCGCATCGAACTGAACAAGCGCTAGTTTTCCATATTTCGCATGATGCGCCTTAAGCAGTGGCCAAGTCACATAGTGGTCGCCACCAATGGATATGAGTTTTGCACCCGCATCAATCACCTGGCGAGCGGCTCTTTCGATCTTACGCGGTGTCTGGCTGTGATTACCATAATCCAGCAGCACATCACCTCGATCAACGACGGCAAGATTTTCAAACAAGTCGGCATCGAACGGATATTGTGGATCATTGTCAAAGATTGCAGAGGCCCGCCGCACGGCCTGCGGTCCGAACCGTGCGCCAGGCCGGTTAGATACTGCTGCATCAAACGGAATGCCTAGCACCGCGACATCCACGCCCTTGAGCGACTTTGAATATTTCCGACGCATGAAGGAGAGGGCACCCGCGTGGGTGGGATCTTCAGCGGCAGCGTTCAAGTCGCGCGCGGTAAATGCATTGTCGATCTTGGTGGACGGCATTGGGTCAATCCTGCGGAGGCAAGTTACGTTGTTCGAGCGGTTTAACGAAAACAGTGTAATAAACCAATGAAAATCTACTTAAGTAGATCGACCGGTTCGTTCATGGCGGCCAGCAGCTTAAGCGCACCCTTGGAAACCGAGCGCCTTGGATCATGAGCAATCTCGCGCGTGCGATCCGCAATGCTTGGTATGAGCGATGGATCGTCTTTCACGAAACGCTCAAGTGTCTTCATGCTCATGTTGAGTGCAATCCAATCATCTTCTTCATGCAGCGTCTTTATCAGGTTTTTGCCAGCTGAGACCTTTTGCTCTGGCGTAAGTCGTTTTTTGTGTTCAAGCCACAGCTGAGCC
>JBCDFK010000497.1:0-2377 GCA_039178065.1 Pseudomonadota bacterium
CAATTGAAACTCCTTGTTAACCTTAACCAGCCGCCCTCAACTTCCCAACCGGTAACTGGCTCCAATCCTGCACCGTACTGTCCATAACGCCGGTAGCGGCAAGATCATGTTCTGTTGTGAAACAGAATGGATCACAAGTATGGGATTGGTTACAGAATGCTCCATAACGGAACACAACAGCTGTTTGATTACTGGAATGAAATTCGCGGCGAGCAGACTGCGCCTTCTCGTGTCAGCATTTCCCCTGCCGCCATATCTGGCATCCTGCCATCAACCTTTATTTTAGAGCAAGATGAGAATGGAAATTATTCATTTAGACTGGCAGGTACGGCTCTCTGTAATCTCTTTGGCGGGGAGCTAAAAACTTCGCCGTTTTATCAATTATTGGATCAAGACGAGCACAACCTAGCTAAAAGAATACTAGATGCAGTTCACAGAGAGAGCATCGGAGCATTATTGCAATTAAATGGGATTGCTGATTCTGAACGCTCGGTAACACTGGAAGTGCTTATACTGCCTCTAAATGATGCGCAGCCACGCTTGCTAGGATCAATTCATGCGTTAGAAATGCCGTATTGGGCTGGCGCCGAGCCAATTACCAGCGTTACGATTTCCGATGTGCGATTAATTGATTCTGACGTTGAGCTATTCTCGCTGCACAATCGACCGGCTATTTCGATGGCGGATCGAAAAAGCACTAGGCATTTGGCACAAAAAAGTCCGCGATTTGCTGTGCTACAGGGCGGTGCAATGTTAGGCGGTCCGCAAGCAAGTCGCTTCGGCCAATCTACCAATCGGGCCAAACTTGAGGTGTTTGACGGAGGTCGCGAATAAATTTCATTGCAAATGCCTAAATTTTTCTGATTTTAATATTCTGGCTTACTGCTTGTTAACCTCCCCCGCCTTACAGTTACGGCAGAATCAAAGAACTGATGAGTTTTGCAATGAGCTTCGCAGCATCCAACGCGGAAATTGACTATACTAGGCGCCAGTTCCAGCGCGTAGATGTTAACTTGCACGGTCGGTATATGCTTCAAGATCGTACAGAACATACGTGCCAAATCAAAAACATGTCGCCTGGAAGTGTTGCGTTGACGTGCAGCAAAATGGGCCGCGTAGGCGAACGCGTAGTCGTATATATTGATCATGTTGGTCGCGTCGAAGGTGAAATCACGCGTGTAGAAACGGATGGTTTTGCGCTTGAATTGGTTTCCACACCTCGGAAACGCGAGAAGCTTGCAGCGCAGTTGACATGGCTCGCGAACAAGCATGAGTTAGATTTGCCGGAAGATCGTAGGCATGAGCGTGTCATTCCGAAGAAACAAACCGCAATATTGTCGATGCCAGATGGGCGTCAATATAGAAGCCGCATCATAGATTTATCGCTTTCAGGTGCCGCAATTGAAATTAATGTACGGCCAGCAATGGGCAGTGTGGTCACACTGGGCAATATGCGTGGCCAAGTTGTACGTCATTTTGAAGATGGAATTGCCATCGAATTTGCTGTTATTCAGCGGCGTGAAAGTCTTTCAGACTATCTGAACTGATTTTTTGCAATAATAAATAAATTAATTAGCGCCGATTTTTCGGCTCTTTTTTATTTGTTGAGCAGTCTTCATAGATCGCTGGCCTGAAGGGCACAATGCTGAAACCTCTTTATTTACAAGGGTTTTGAAGTGCCATTTGCTGGATCAGCTACAAACCAGCCAGCTTATAATCGTAAATTGAATCGTATTTTAAGTTCATTCGTTTCAAATCTACACGCTAGTTTTTGCTCAGTCTAAAACTGTTTTTGTCATTCTCTCTCAATCGGGAGAAGTGGACATGAGTATGCGTATAGTTTCCAGTCGTATGAAGAAGGCCTCTTTTGGCGCCGTTGCAACAACGCTTGCAACTGTCAGCGGCGTTTTTGCTGCACCCAACATGAGCACAAGCGGTTACACAACTCAACCGATCGGCCACTACGAGTTTTGCAAAGAGTTCCCACAAGAGTGTAAGCGCGTTGGAAAAAACGTCGCTCCTCATGCGCTAACTCGTGCAAGCTGGAAGAACATTGTAGACATCAACAACGCGGTCAATATCAAAATCGCACCGCTCACGGATATGGATATTTGGGGTCGCATAGAAGTTTGGTCTTATCCAGAGACTGTAGGCGATTGCGAAGACTATGTGTTGTTGAAGCGCCACCACCTCATCAAGACTGGTATTCACCCAAGCAACTTGCTGGTGACGGTGGTCAAGCAGCGCAATGGCGATGGTCACGCGGTCTTAACGGTTAGAACCGATCGCGGTGACTTTATTCTCGACAATCTTGAAGGTGCTATCAATGAATGGCGCGACACACCATATACTTATCTAAAGCGCCAATCATCCGACC
>JBCDFK010000498.1:0-2376 GCA_039178065.1 Pseudomonadota bacterium
ATCAAAGGTAGTATGAAAATGGTTCTGAATACCGACGCGCCGCGAATGGGTTTCTCCAATAGTAGCGCAAGACCAATGCCTAGTATCATCTCAATACTGATGGTCCAAAAACCAAACCGCAGCGTCACCCACAAGACTTCCCATACCTGGGGATCCTGAACCATACGCACGAAATTATCGATGCCTAAATAGGGAGCTTCACTCAGTTTACGGCCAATTTCCCAATCATAGAACGACAAGTAAAAGGCCATTACCACAGGGTACAGAAGGCCACCGAGCATAACCAAGATGGCTGGTGTGATGAACGCATAGGGCGTTATCATCTCTGCATCAAAGCGAGGTTTTTTGGCCAATTCAGTTGTAGTTATTGCGGTCACTTGAAAAACTGCCTGATATAAAATGGCTGATCGGGAGCTTTAGACAATTCGCAAAACAAATTGCCTAAAGCAGGTTTTGAGAAACCGAGACGAGTTGCATTGACATCTCGTGTCGGCGCTCAGGAGGAATTACTTCCAGAGGTAGTAGCCCTCACGCTCCATGATTGTGCGAGCCTTTTCATTGGCTGCATCCATGATGGGTTGTATCGGGTTATCGGTTGTAATGACCTCGGTCAGCGCTTGACCCAGAACGTCGATATTAAGTTCGTTCCACTCAGGGATCAGGGGGCGCCAATCAGGATCCGCACATGGCAGCTGTTCTGCGACAACTGGATAGTCATCAAAACCCTCAGTGTTCGCTTTCAGCGTGGAAATCCGCACCGGATCACCACCAAGCTCCACCATACGTTGGTCGCCTTTCTTGGAGGTGATGTATTGCAGGAACAAAAACGCGGCTTCCTTGTTTTGCGAATTGGCAGGAATGCCAGCGGCAAAGCCGCCCGTCTCAGAGCCACAACGCGAACCGACCGGATGCAGGGCGTAGCCCACGTTGCCGTCAATCTTTGAGAGTTTTGGATCACGCGACATAGCCGCAATTTTCAATGTATCCAGATGCATTGCGGCTTCACCTTGCAGAAATGCAGCCGCAGCCTCACCAAACCCGAAGGTTGGAATTCCCTTTGGGCCGGTTTGTGCAACTTCTCTGAGCACCTGCGCTGCTTCTACGGCTTCAGGAGAATTGATTACAGGATTCCACTGATCATCAAAGATCTTGCCACCAAGAGGGGCCAAGTGCAGGAGCCAAGCCGCTGTGACCTGGTGACCGGTCTTACCTCGGGAAGTCAATGCAGGAATGCCTGCATCGCTTAGCTGCTTCATGGCAGCGCGTAGATCGTCATAGGTTTCAGGCACCGCAATGCCCTGCTCCTCGAAAATGTCCTTGCGATAGGCCAAGATAGAAGTCTCCGCACCAAATGGTACGCCATACATCGCGCCAGAAGCGCCTGGCATGTAGCCCTTCTTGCCGCCAACGACACCGCCATTTTGCAGATACGCGTCAGCAATGTCATCGATGTCGTAATTCGGATCGACCAGAGAACCGCTCGTGTAGAATTGAGAAAGCGGAGATAAGAGCCCCTTTGAGACATACTCCCCTTTCCACATCACCACCCAGCTTACGATATCGTACTCGCCTTCATCCTTGGACATTTCCAATAGCTGGCGGTCGCGCAATTTGAGGTATTGAAGCGCATCCACCTCGACTTCGATTCCCGTTTCTTCAGTGAACTCTTCAATGAGTGTTTCGGCTTTTTTGAAATGGCTCAATGCCGGCCATGAAACTACAATCGTTGTGCCCTCATATTTTTCATATGGATTGGCAATTGCTACAGATGCAGAGAACGCCAGTGCACCAGCTGCTAACACTCCAATTTTCAATACAGATTTCATATTTTCCTCCCTTGGTTCAATTCGATTGGGGTGCTTTCATTCACCCATGGTTTTCTATTCGGTGAGTGCTTCACCGCTGCCGTTGTCAAAAAGATAAAGTCGTGATGTATCGAAGAAGTACTGACCGTCTGAAAGAAGATCGGATTCCGGTCCCACCTCCACCGCAGCGGTAACATCTTGCCCGCCCAGGCTCGCGGCGAGATATTGACTGGATCCGATATATTCCGAAACTTTTACCGTCAGTTCGACCGGCGCAAAATCGCTGCTGCGTGCCTCGGCCGCAAAATGCTCTGGTCTCAGCCCTACGGTGATTTGTTTGTCCGGATGCTTGTTGGCAGATGCCTTTAATCGGTCCGGCACCGGCAGGCTGAAACCCTGTCCCGTCACATGCAGTTTTCCAGATTTCTCGGTCAATTCGCATGGCAACAAAGTCATCGAAGGGGAACCGATAAACGTCGCAACAAAGGTGTTGACCGGATTGTTGTAGACGTCTTTCGGAGAGCCCACTTGCTGGACTAATCCATCCTTCATGATGACTATACGATCCGCC
>JBCDFK010000499.1:0-2359 GCA_039178065.1 Pseudomonadota bacterium
AAGCACTACTCGACACTTTGGAACAACATCCGGCAAAAATCGACATTTTTGTCAGCAATGCGGGAAAATCGATCCGACGCTCGATTTTTGATTCCCTCGATCGCCTGCATGATTTTACGCGCACCATAAACCTGAACTATTTGGGACCGGTGCAACTCATGTTGGCGTTGATCCCCTCCTTAATCGCTCGCCAGGGACATGTGATCAATATCTCGGCCATCAACGTACTCCTTATCCCAGCGCCCAAATGGGCGGCTTATCAAGCCTCTAAAACAGCTTTTGATCAATGGTTTCGTAGCGCTGCCCCCGAACTGAACGCTCGCGGCCTCAGCACGACCTCGATTTATCTGCCGCTGGTGCGCACACGGATGATCGAGCCGACTGAGGCTTACCGCAACCTTCCAGCCATGCAACCAGAACAGGTGGCGACGCTTATCTGTCAAGCTATCCTGTCGCGTCAGCGCACCTATGCCCCTTGGTGGCTATTAGCCGGACAACTTGCTTCTGTCCTCTTGCGTGGCATTTGGGAAGTGGCTTGGAGTCATCGCTTGCGACGTAAACGGTAGACGCACTATGCAAACGCTCATTGGCAAGCTGTATCGAACGCGTCTATTCACCCCTGCGGGCCTATTCCGACTGGTTGAAGCCGTGTTGACAACCGGCATCAATTTGATGGCGTTATTACGCGTCGCGGCTAAGTTGCATCCCCAACGCCCAGCCTTAGTTGATGACCAAGCCAAGTTAACCTATCCCGAACTTTGGCAGCAGGCTGAGGCGCTGGCGGGAGCACTGCATCAGGAGTATGGCGTGCAACGCGGTCAACGGGTCGCGATCGCCTGCCGGAACCATGCGGCAGGTATCAAAGCTATTTTTGCGGTATCGCGTTTGGGTGCCCATGTCTTTTTGCTCAATCCCGAGATGAGCACCGATCAAACACAGACCTTAGTAGAGCGTCTAGCGATCGACTTCTACATCTATGACAGTCATGATGGAGTCCATCCTTTCTGGCTCGAAAACTCCCCACTAAGGCACCACGCGATCCCGACATATCATGCCACGGCCCCCTCCATTGACCAACTGGCGTCAGAGCCGCGATCGCCCAAAGCGCACTTGAGAACGGTCAAAACTGGCAACATTGTAGTCATGACGGGCGGCACCACTGGACATCCCAAGCCTGCTAGCCGCAAACCCTCTATTTTCAATTTTCTGCCACCGTTCATGGCGCTGCTGTGTCAGGTCCATCTCGATCATTATCGATCGCTCTACATTGCCACGCCTATTTATCACGGCTTCGGGTTGGCCGCCCTGCTCATAGGCGTCATTCTGGGAGCCGAACTTTATATCACCCCACGATTCAAGGCGGAGCAAGCCTGTACGTTAATTGCTCAACACCAAATCGAAGTCGTGACGCTGGTGCCCTTAATGTTGCAACGGATGCTGCAGCATGATCCCGTTGCCTTGACATCGCTGCAGCGTATCCTCACCGGGGGGGCAGCTTTGCGTCCGCTGTTGGCCCAGGATGTCCTGCATCAGTTGGGCCCCATTATCTTCAATCTATACGGCACCTCGGAAGCAGGATTTTGCCTTCTCGGAACACCAGACCTACTGAGCCGCAAACCAGCATCCGTGGGTAAACCGGTTCGGGGGGTCAGGGCAGCCGTGGTTCACGAGGTACGACCAGGGCAAGATAGCCCTCAAATTGGTCGTCTCTGCATTCAGAGTGCTTGGTCCACGCGCCAGCAAAGCTGGATAGAAACCGGCGATCTGGCCTATCGCGACCCTGAAGGCGACATCTTTCTCTGTGGCCGAGTCGATGACATGGTCGTTTCGGGAGGCGAGAATGTCTATCCCATTGAATTGGAAAACGTCGTTCTGCAGCACCCGGACATAGAGGCAGTCGCAGTTTTCGGCATCCCTGATGAGGACTTTGGCCAGCGGTTGCAAGCTGTGGTCATCCCAAAGTCGAACAGCACTCTGGATACAGTAACGCTACGGGATTGGTTGAAACCCCGCGTTGCTCGCTATCAGATGCCTGCGGTTATTGAATTCCGCCGCGAACTCCCTTACACCGCCCTGGGCAAGCTGGACAAAAAGGCGTTACGACAATAGGCGATAAGCAACCAATATCCTAATATCTATTTGTTATCTTGCTTTAGTCCTGAGTGCCGCAGCCAGCTACCGCAATTCACCAATGACTACCCTGATCAAAGCAATACGTCGTAAGTTTGCCGAAGAGTAGTTTGAATTTTCAAAGCATGCAGTCGATCAATCCATCCTGCGGCAAATACGAGTTCAAGAAATCAGAGAGGCCATTGCCAGTGGTCAGCTGATTGAAGACTATCCAGACGACAAATATGGT
>JBCDFK010000500.1:0-2352 GCA_039178065.1 Pseudomonadota bacterium
CCGACGTTTCATCCCCGATCTTGGCGGTATCGATATCTCGCCTATCGTTTTATTTGTCGCGATTTATTTCGTTGAGAGCTTTATCGTCAATGTATTGGCGCCAGCCATCGTCTAGATCGGATATATTACTGATTGCAAAAAAGCCGGAGCTTCTGTCTCCGGCTTTTTTGTATTGGGATCGTCTAAATCTTACTTCGCGCGATCGATGGCTTCTGTCACCAATCTTTCTGCTGTGGCCTTGTCCTGCCAACCGCCGAGCTTAACCCATTTTCCTGGTTCAAGATCTTTGTAGTGCTCAAAGAAGTGTTCGATCTGCTGCAATGTGATTTCGGGCAGATCGGAAAAGTTATGAACACTCTCATAGCGTTTGGTTAGGTGGCTAGACGGGACTGCGATTATCTTTTCATCCTGGCCCGCATTATCTTCCATCAGCATAACGCCGATTGGCCTAACATTGATGACGCAACCGGGCACGAGCGGGCGTGTATTGCACACCAGAACATCAATGGGGTCGCCATCTTCGGACAAAGTGTGCGGCACAAATCCGTAGTTTCCAGGATATGACATCGGCGTATATAAGAATCGGTCAACCACCAATGTACCGGCGTCTTTGTCCAATTCATATTTAATTGGTTGACCGCCCATGGGCACTTCAATGATCACATTGAGGTCGTCTGGTGGGTTGTCACCTATGGTTATTGCTTCGATACGCATAAATATTCTCCAATTGGGGATCTGATAAACGCTTGCGTGCTGCAGTGCAACACGACTTTTTGTTACCCTAGACTTTCAGATTTGAGTATTGTGTCCGCAAGCAACGCTATCGGAGTTCAATATGAGAAATGTACTGTTTGTTTTGGCATCCATTTGGGCAATGCTGTTAATGGCACCAGGCTTTGCGCAATCCACTGAGTTGGGGAGCGAGATCGAGAGTGTTTACTCCAAGCTTGATCTGGATGGTGAGTGCAAGCCCTATGATCTTTATGAACAAGGCGGTAGTTTCTTCTGTCCCGGATATTCTGGTTATGGCGTTTTGTTTGCTGAGGGTGATCTTCGGCAGTCGGTGTTTTATGGCTTTGTTGGCGAATGGTTTGCCGAGGGCGCCTTTGAGAGCTTTTCTGGCTTCAACTATGTAAGCGGAACCATCGAATGGCGACTAAAGGGGGGTGTGCCTTTTGCTACCATTATGCGCTGGTTCATTTCGTCGGGCGATGGTGATGGAACCAATGATGGACAGGTCTTGGTGGTGTCGAAAGTAGCGCAACCCGGAATTGGCGATGGTTGCGTGGTGGGTTATGTCGACGCGCTTGAAAATGCTGACGCCAATGTAATGGCACGAGAGATTGCAGATGAATTGGCAAGCGACTTTATGTGCCGGATCGAGGATCCGGTGTTTCATGGCAAAGAAGGCCTAGCAGCAGGATTTCCAGTGAGGACTTTTGGGCCTTAGTCCCATACGAAGGCAATTTTGCGAACGGTCTTATCGCCAAATGTCTCGTAACCTTCTGCGATATCATTGCCGCCTTGGCTTTCATAGAAGCTCAGCGCGGTTTGATTGTCCTCTAATGCCCATACAACCAAGCCATCGCATTTGAGTGCTTTCAATCGGTTGCGCGCTACGCCAAACAGACGTGTGCCAAGTCCAAGGCCTTGATATTCAGGTCTCAGATAAATCTCGTAGATCTCGCCGTCTTGCGGCAATGCACGAGCGCGATTCAGGCCGAAAGTCACATATCCGGGGATAATTCCGTCGCCCAAATCCAATACCATTACGGAAGTTCCGCGCCGAATTGCGGCTTTCCACCATTTGGTATCTCTGCGTCGGATCATCTCGCTTAATGATTTATGAGGGATGAGACCAGCATAGCTATATGCCCATGCGTCAGCGTGGGTTTGGGAAATTGCCTCGGCATCGCTTATCTCTGCCGGACGGATATCAATTGTTAAAGCGCTCATCAGAACTAGAACATGATTGACAAAAAAAGGCCCCGCAAGGTGCAGGGCTTTAGTTTCCAAAGTTGTTCACATGCAGCTTGTACGCATATTTCTCGCTGTGTCTTTTATGCCTCAGCTTTTGCCTTCGCGATGCGTTTTCGATCAACTGGATCAAGCTGAAGTTTACGTAAACGAATAGTTTGTGGCGTCACTTCCACCAATTCATCATCTTGAATCCATGATAGCGCACGTTCAAGCGACATGGCTTGAGGAGTTGTCAGTTTCACGGCTTCGTCTTTGCCAGCAGCACGCATATTGGTGAGCTTCTTACCTTTTAGAATGTTCACTTCGAGATCGTTTTCGCGCGTATGAATGCCGACGATCATCCCTTGGTAGACTTTGACGCCAGCGCCGATA
>JBCDFK010000501.1:0-2345 GCA_039178065.1 Pseudomonadota bacterium
AACACAGAAACCATAATTAGAGCTGACCAAGAAGCGTATCTGGAATTTGTCCGCACGTTGTTTGCAGATTCTAAGAGCCTGGTCGTTGGTGCTGTTCTTCAGGCGTTGATTATGGCGTTGGTTCTATATGAAACTCAATTTTTGCCCATCTGGTTTTTCATTGTTTGCGTTGTAATCACGTCCGCTTGGCGGATGAACATCGGGCGTCGGTACAAAGAGACCGAGCAGCTGGATGAGGACGCAGATATTTCTGTACGCAGAAAACATGCTCAAAAGCTAGAAAACCAATATTTGCTTCCAAGCGCGCTATCCGCACTCAATGTTGGTGTATTTTGCTATTCTGGACTTCAGGTTTCGCAATCCGAACTCGCGCTCAGCGCGGTTCTGTGTTTGTTTTTCACACCACTTCCAACCATTGTGGGCCGCTTATACGGGTCAATGAAGCTGGTTGGCTTTATGCTCGTTGGTCTCTTTGCCCCTGTCATCACCGGTTACTTCACCTATGGGGACGTTCCACACTTCTTATTGGGCATGATGTGTATCCCGTATATTCTGCTGGTTCTGAATATGGTGAAGAATGTTCGGAGCACTGTAATGAGCGCTGTCCACGGCAATGCGGAGAAAGTTGCTCTGGGTAAACGGTTTGATGTTGCACTCAGCAACATGTCACATGGCTTGATCATGTTTGACAATGAGCAACACATCTCGGTTATCAACGACATGGCGCTAGAATTGTTTGGCATTCCAAAGCGACTCGCGATTAGAGGCCGCACCTTCGAGACCATGCTACGCTTTACGCGGCGATATAGCATGATGTCGGAACACGATGCCGATTCAATTGCTAATGCGCTTGATAAACTCATTAATCGCCAGGCGGATCGCCAGCAAATTTTGCTGTCTGATGGTCGCTATTTTGAATGGGTTGTTAGTTCACGCGATACTGGTGGATTGGTGGTGACCTTTGAAGATGTTACCGAGCGCCAGCAGGCTTCTCGAAAAATCGAACGCATGGCTAAGTTTGACGGTCTGACAAACCTGCCAAATCGACAACACTTTGAAAATTTGATCGATGACATAGTAGAGGCGGCGGATGATGACGATCATTGTACGCTGATCGTCGTTGATATTGACGACTTCAAATATGTTAATGATGCGATTGGACACGCGCAGGGAGACACACTCCTGCGTAGTGTTGCTGCAAGATTGGATTTGGGGCCGGACACACCTCACATCGTTTCGCGGTTGGGTGGCGATGAATTTTTGCTATTTGTCCACGGTCTAATAAACGAAGATGCAGCGTGTGATGTTGTTGATGACTTATTGCATCGACTGAGCGGCATACATGAACTTGGCGCGGAGCAAGTCTATGTTTCTTGTAGCATTGGGCACTGCTTCCAGCGCACCAAGGAATTTGTTCGCGACGAGGTAATCGTGCGCGCCGATTTGGCTCTATATGCCGCTAAAAAGGGCGGTAAGAGCATTGCGGTTCGATTTGAAGAGAATATGAATTTTGAATATCAGCGTCGCCAAAGACTTAAAAAGCAGCTTGGCAAAGCAATAGAAGCAGATGAGCTCTCCATTATCTATCAGCCATTGGTTGACGCTAAGACCGGTCGTTTAATTTCGTGCGAAGCGCTTTCGCGTTGGATTGATTCCGATTTCGGCAGTGTATCTCCTGCAGAGTACATTCCGCTTGCCGAAGAGATGGGTATTGTTCAGAAAATCAGTAATCAGGTTCTTCATGCGGCGACGCGCACCTGTATGGGTTGGCCAGCCCATGTTTCGGTTTCAGTGAACTTATCGCCGGTGGACTTCAGGACGGGCGATATTTTGGCGACTATCGATAGTGCTTTGGCAAAATCGGGTTTGGAGCCACACAGGCTTGAAATAGAAATTACCGAGACAGCAGTCATCGCCAATGAGAAGGAAATGATTGAAAAGCTCCGCTCAATTCATGCGCGTGGCGTTAACATCGCATTGGACGATTTTGGCACAGGTCATTCCTCTCTCAGCTATTTACATCGCTTGCCGCTAAACAAGGTGAAAATTGATCGCTCATTTGTTGTTGGTATCGACACGGGCGAAACGCCAATTGAGCTATTGCGCGGAGTCACTGATCTATGCCGCACCCTCAATTTGGATGTTACCGTGGAGGGCGTGGAGACCGAAAGTCAGCTCAACTTGGTCGTCAACGATGCGCATGTTGATCGTATTCAGGGCTTTATCTTTGGTGCAGGCTTGCCTGCCAGTGGTATTGATGCGCTAGCACGTATCGGAAAACTCCCGATTTTGATGAAAAATACCAATCAAGTAAGTATGTAAAATTTTAGCTATTTATCGTTTCC
>JBCDFK010000502.1:0-2343 GCA_039178065.1 Pseudomonadota bacterium
AACTGACTATCGAGGAGCGCGTGGAGACGGCGATACTTCAGCTGCTTCCCAGCGGTCACTGTAGTATGGATTTGGTCTCAAAGGCTCTTGGTATTCATCGTAAAACCCTACAGCGCAATCTGCGGGATGAGGGCACAACTTACTCAGAGGTTCTTGAGCGCAAACGCCAGCAGACGGCACTTCAACTGCTGACCGAGACAAATATTCCGATAAATCGTATCGGACAAAGTTGCGGCTATTCGAGTGCTAACGCCTTCAATCTGGCGTTCAAGCAATGGAAGCGTGAAACGCCGCAATCTTATCGCGAGGCCAACCATTTGTAGAATTTGTGGCGTGTGGCCTTGTGCGACGATGCAATATATCCAAGATGGGACAACTCGACCCATCACTTGCAGAGCGCTTGATAACGCTCGCATTCAATTTTCAATGAAGGAAAACACATATGGCAGAGACTATAGGTTTCGTTGGCGTGGGGCTGATGGGCCATGGCATGGCGAAAAACTTGCTTAAAGCGGGCCATCAAGTGACTGTAATTGCGCATAGAAATCGCGCGCCGGTTGAGGATTTGGTTGCGCAAGGCGCAAGTGAAGCGGCGTCGCTCGAAGAGTTAGGCGCAGCGTCATCCATTGTCCATATCTGCGCCCCCGGTTCGCCGGACGTTGAGAGGATTGTCGCTACCTTGATGACGAGCATGCAAAAGGGTGCGCTGATCGTCGACTGCTCCACATCGGATTCCAACAGTACAATTGCATTAGCCGCAAAGCTGGAGGCAGCAGGTTTTCATATGGCAGATGCGCCATTGGGCGGCACGCCGGTGCAGGCTGAGGCGGGAGAACTCGCAACTATGGTTGGTGCTTCCGATGAGGTCTTCAAACGTGTTGAGCCAATATTGTCGGCCTGGGCAAAGTCCATTGTTCATCTTGGGTCGGTGGGAACAGGGCATAAGATGAAGTTGCTCAACAACTTTCTATCATTGGGATATGCGGCAATGTATTCTGAGGCCATCACGCTCGCAGAAAAAGCAGGCATTAGCATAGAACAATTCGATTCAGTTATTCGTGGCAGTCGTATGGATTGCGGGTTTTACCAAACCTTCATGGGCCACGCGTTGGAGGGCAATCGGGAAGCGCATAAATTCACATTGAATAATGCGGTGAAAGACCTGATGTATCTGGAATCAATGGCTGATGGTGTCACACTGTCAAACCCGATTGGCAATGCTGTCAAAAACAGCTTTGTCCAAGCCAAATCCGCGGGCGGCGATGGACCTGAAGACTACGTGCCTCATCTGGTTGATTATGTCAGAAAGCGTAACGGGTTGAAGTAAACCACAGCTCTTAAGCGAGGGAGGGGTGTTCATGAAAATTGCTGTGCTCGGTGCAGGCGGCATCGGTGGTTACATTGGTGGTCGATTAGCTGAGATTGGGCATGATGTTTGCCTGGTCGCGCGCGGCCGTCATCTCAAGGCAATCACCGAAAAGGGCTTGAACATTGAAAGCCCTTTAGGTGACGCCCATTTGAAAGATATCAAGGCGGTTGAGCAAATCGCTGATGTTGGCACGGTAGACTTGGTACTAGTGACAGTAAAACTACCTGCTCTTGATGAAATTGCTCAGAAAATCCCATCGCTTTTAACCCCCACAACACGGATTGTTACGCTTCAGAATGGCGTCGATGCAAAACCAATGATTGGTCAGTATGTTGATCCAGCCATCATTGCGCAGGGTGTCATTTACCTGGCAGCCTACATCAAGGAACCAGGCATCATTATGACACCCGGGGGAAAACACCAGATGCTCGTGGATCAACTCGGTGATGACCAGACAATGCGCACATTTTTTGACGCGATCGGCGAGGCCACGGCAATTGATGTTACGCCAGTTGAAGATTCGGACAAAACTGTTTGGGGAAAGTTCACCGCGCAAAGCTCGATTGCGGCCATCACCGCCATCACGCGCATGTCTCTTGGTGGGGTATTCAGTTCAACCCATGCAACTGAACTACTCAACCAGCTTTTGGCGGAGTCCATTGCCGTTGCCGCCGCATATGGCGTCGAGCTTGATCCTGACCACGCGGAAAATGTGATTGACCTTTATTCTAAACAACCCGCTGCTCAGTCATCGTCGCTGATTGTTGATATTCTTGCCGGTAAACCAACGGAGTTAGAATGGCTTTCGGGCCGAGTTCATACACTGGGTCTGGAAACTGGTACGCCAACGCCAGCCCACTCTTTGGTCTGGAACGCACTGTTTGACTACAAAGACAGCCGTCCCGAATATGCACTTTGAAATTTGGAAATTTGGAGCGCAGGCAGCCGCATGCAAACTGAACGACAAAAAATGG
>JBCDFK010000503.1:0-2336 GCA_039178065.1 Pseudomonadota bacterium
ACGGTGTGCCTTCCCATAGAGCCTGCCACGCCATGTTATTGGATAGAGGTTGTTGACCAGTAATGTGCAATCCGAACACCAGTCTTTCTTGTAGTCTTCAGCGCCGCGCATCAGGTCCAAGACATCGCGGCCTGACCGGCTCGAGAGTTCAAGTAACCGAACAAGCAGAAGAAGACCGGGAGAGCAATCGCTATGGCTGTCTGGTGCATATGCGTTGACGAAGACGGAGAAGCGTTTGGGTTCGACAAATGTTGCGTAGCCCGCAATCAGTTCGCCATTCAGAAAAAGGCCGAAAATCCTAAGCGAACCGCTGTCTGTCTGGGCGTCATGATTGAGATAGGACTGAAGTGTTTGGGTCAGTCTTGAAGGGTGTCCACCGCCTGTAAAGAATGGATTGCGGCTTCCCCGCTGGTTCAGTTGATCTGACTTCCAGCTCAAAATTTGGTCTAATGCATCTTTTTGGTCCGCGGGATCTCGGACAGATCGAAACGAGAGATGGCCACGCTTTGATAATTTGCGCCATTTTTGGCGAAGTCGGCTACGGGTTTTGCTAGACCTTAGCGTTTGGTAAAATGGCAACCACGGTTGCTCGATCCCAACCTGGTGGGATTCTCCAGAAACGATTTGTTGGTTGACCTTAGCAAATGGATTCTCAATGCCATCGAATGATATTGGTTGATATCGAAGCAAGTACAGATCGACATTACTGAGTTCCATCGCCACACGATCCAGGATTGTTTGGATGGCCTCCTGCGATAGTTTCTCCAACTCATTATGTAAGAGCAGCGGCACGCAAGTATCACTAACCGAATCTGCCATCCAAGATATTATCGTGGAGCCAAATGATCGAGTTTTGCATAGTGGCAACAGGCCGACTAGACGCTTGCCTTTATAGAGGTGGACGAGAATAGGCTCGGGACGATTTGCGCCAGAAAAGCTATCGAGCCAGCTTTTCACCCATTCATAGTCTTGAAACGGTGACAAAAGACCATGCATTTGCAGAGATTTCCAGAGGACTTTTGCATCTGGAAAGCTGTCGGAAACCACAATATCATAAGGCGCGGAGTTGTTTTTTTCCAATGCGCTGCCAGCTGCTACATTTGCATGTGCAGACAGGACTTCACTAGACTCCTTCAATGTAATATTCATTGACCGCGACCATTTGCTGTCTTTATTAGGTCCAGTCGTATCTTAAACTCTCTAAAACATCGTAAATGGCAAGAAATAAAGGAATCCTGCGGAATTAGGACGCTTCAAATTGTTTCCTTTGGTGCATTGAATTCTTCAGATTGTGCCCGTGGTTTTTGCCGAGGAATAGGCGTGGTATTCGTTGGGACTTGTATAGTTGCCCAAAGGCTTGCTTGAGGGTTAAAAGCCTAGTATGGTAGATATGAACAAGCTGGGAATCCTATGTCTGTGAATTTGAAGAATAGCAATATTGTTTTGCCGGGACAGACCGCGCGTCCGGCAGGTGGAAATTATTCGCGTAGAACAACGACAGATGATATTTTCGATCAATTGTATGCAGACATAACCTCACTGAGCTTGAAGCCAGGCACCAAAGTGTCCGAAATAGAAATTGCCAAGCAGTTTGATGTTTCGCGCCAACCTGTGCGTGAAGCATTTATTCGGCTAAGTAATATGGGTCTGTTGCGCGTGCGCCCCCAACGCGCGACAATTGTACGTAAGATTTCACTGCAAGAAGTATCCGATTCCCGTTTCATCCGAACTGCCATTGAGGTGGAGGTTGCGCGGGCCGCGTGTGCGCGGTTTGGTGATCAACATAAGAGTGAATTTGAAGCAAATCTGGCGCAGCAAAAACTGTGTGTTGAACAAAATGACTTCATGTCCTTCAGAATTCTAGATGCTGATTTCCACCGGCAACTTTGTTACACCGCCGGCTGTGAGATGGCTTATCGCAGCATTTCCGAAGGCAAGGCGCAGGTTGATCGCCTGTGTACATTATCACTCTCTCGTGGCTCTGAATTTGAAGATGTTTACCAGGACCATGTTGATATGTATGAACTACTCAAAAAGGGTGACGCCGACGGCTTAGTTGCGCTGACGCGAATGCACTTATCGAGGCTTGATGAGACAATTGCCGAGGCATCCGCCTCTGATGAAGACTATTTTGAAGACTGATAATACGTGAAAAAATTACTAGGAATTGGCGAGTGTATGGTGGAGCTATCCTCTGCCGGCGAGGAAGGGCTAATGCGTCTTTCATTTGCCGGAGACGTACTCAACACACTTTGGTATGCACAGTCGGACTTTGCTCAGTCCAATAAAAATTGGAACGCAGGATTTCTAAGTGCCGTCGGTGAAGATCCGATGTC
>JBCDFK010000504.1:0-2326 GCA_039178065.1 Pseudomonadota bacterium
CGAGATGTTCACGATGTTCATCTTCAGCGCTTTTGCGATCGCGTGAGTTCGATTGGCAGCATCAAGCTTTCGTACCGCAGAGGCAATATAGTGATTTACCGTGTGTTCGGATAAGCCAAGTATTCTTGATATCTCAAAACTGGTTTTGCCATTACCGCACCAAAGCAAAACGCGGCGCTCACCAATGGTCAAAATAGATTGCACATGCTCGGCAGTGTCATGGTGTTCTTCACCCGATTGCACATCTTCAATTTTCGCACGCTTTTGGACCGAAGCACTATCAAGTGGATTTGGTTCTGATGTATCCTGTTTTTCTTTTTCACCGATCAAGAATTTGAATCCATCGACGTAAATGATTTCGGTCCCCAGATTTTAGAGGTTTTGCCAGTTATCAAAATGAGAGAATTTGGACGGCTTTGCGGAGCTAGCAAAGTCAAATGCTAGTATTGTAACCAGTGTCAGAAGCACTATGACGCATAGCGCCATCATAATTGCAATCATTGCATCGCCTCACAGCCTTTCATGCCATCTTCAATATGGCAGGGCAGCCTTGCGCAAAGCTGACCGCAATCTAGCTAAAAATTTCCAGTACCTAAAATGCAACCTTATGGCTTCAAGTTTTCTATAACTTTGCTTGGCATTGTGATGGTGCGCGCTAACCGACGGCTCGGTGTTCATGATTGATTTTCGCGCGATCCACATTTGTGGAATGTAAATCTCCAGCATATTCATTCGCGTCATCTGCCGTGCATACGGAAGCGAGGCCGCATGATTATTGTTGAGCACCGCCGCTCGAATTTAGATGATCTTCAATGCTTTTCATGTAAGCACGAAAATGAATTTCCCGCGCATGCTTGCGGCGGGCATTACGGCAATAATCGCTCTTGAGACAACAAGCGCATCATATGCCGCAAGAATTGGTTTTTCTGGCCATGTGGTTGCGCCAGCCCAACGCGCGCTCATGCCAGAAAGCGACGATATAATAACCTTTACTGATCGCGTTGGTATCAGGTTCAGCTCTGCAAATACGGCAATGGAGCCCGTTAAGATGAAATTGCGCGTCCGCAATAGCGCTGGTCACGAAATCAAGCCAGTCTCAATCTCAGGCAGATCAGTTGTTCAACCTAAGAACCAAAACCTGATTACACTTGTCTTGCCCATGGCCCGAACCGGCAACGAAGTCTTCGAACTTTGCTTGCAACACGTAAATAGAGCTAAGAGTGTTTTGAGCCGCACCTGCAGTAAGCTTAGCGTAGCGCGTTTAGACTAGCGCCTTGTCGCCGACGGTCCGCTAGTTCCACACAAGTCAACGCACGTACCTTCCCTTAAAGAGCTCAATTGCAAGCTTAAAGGGTCCGCGATTTAAATGAAAAGTCTCCTCGGGCAGCTACTGCTACCACTTTTGTGCTGCGCCACCTTCATTGGTGGTACTGCAGCCAGCATCCATTTGAGCAAGCCGAAACCTGCCGTTGATGCAGACATGCCCATGGTGGAAAAAGCGCCCGAACAAGAAACTATCAACCGATCCTATCCTCTATACATGGCTGATACTCAAATCGGACACTGCGTTTTGGGCGTTAGAACAGAGCGACTTGAACTTGAACCTGGCGTTGCAGATCCCCAGCGGGTCGAGATGATGGGTAAAATCTACCAGAAAGCATCTATGCTATTGCGTGATGTAGAGGACGCAGAAGCAGCGTGTGCCGAGCTTGCTTCGAGCGTCTCAAATATTGCAGAAATTAGAGAAAGCGGCTTTCTGCCTAGATAGGTTAATTAAAACTTGCGTGCGATCAATACCTTGTAGCTAGCTCGCATCAGTTTGTCAGCTTGCCACTTTCGCGTGGTGTACGCACCGACGCCTTATCCAGATATTCTAGTTGATTGACGAAAACGCCATGGACGATCATGGAACCAAAATCAACATTGATTTCTTCAGCTAGAGAGGCGGCTACAACTTCATGAATTTCGTAAGGTTTGGTTTTTCGTAGCGCACCTAGCTTCATAAAGAGCTGCCTGTTCACGATATCCTGGATGCGAGGAATGAATTCATTTCCATATATTTGGGAGGCGTCTGGGCTGAGATTTAGGGTCAAGCGAGAAACCAGATAGCCCTGTACTATATTGTCAGCCACATAGGGAACGGCGATCATGTCAAGCTCTATGTAACTGCCGCCCATAGGAGCGGTCTCGCCCTCTTCAACGACCTCTTCCATTGCAGGTTCATACAGCCCAAGAACTGTACCCCCAGCAACGGCCATCGTAACCAACAAGGATGTAAAAATGTTTGCCAATGAATCCCTCTAAGGCTCAGCGGTAGCCGTTGGAA
>JBCDFK010000505.1:0-2322 GCA_039178065.1 Pseudomonadota bacterium
AAAGGCGCGGCAAGGCCGCAGGAATTGGCTCAGGAGTTACGATGAGGCGAATAACCAATGCGCGCGCATAGCAACAACAGCTCTTCATGTCGGGACAATGCAGATAAAATTATGCTCATTCCAAATGTTTATCCAACTAAACCAGCTTGGCAATCGCAAAATTTGCATTCAAGTCAAATCGATTCCGAAAAATGCTGATCATTTTTGAAAATCAACGCTCGGATTTCAAATTCACAAAGCGTTAAGCCGCAAACATCGCCAAATTGGATTCGTTGTTGCGGCGGGTCCCCCATTCAAACCACTCACCCCGCTGCGGCACAACCTAATCAAGCAGCAAGGTGCTGCACAAAAAAGGATGAGAACGATGACAGGTATTCAAACACGTTTCGCGACAATTGCGGCTACACTATTGATTGCAATGCCGCTTTCGTTGAGCGCCGCAAGCGCAGAAACAGTAAAAGCCGGCAGCAAGCAAATCGTTGCATTGGACACAACACCAACTGGCAGCATTCAACGCGCCGACTCTGGCCGAAACTGCAACCCCAACAGTCCGAATGCAGGCGCGATCTGCAAAATCACCGGTGGCAAG
Source organism: Pseudomonadota bacterium (assembly GCA_039178065.1). Classification (GTDB taxonomy): domain Bacteria; phylum Pseudomonadota; class Alphaproteobacteria; order Rhizobiales; family Rhizobiaceae; genus Ahrensia. The sequence goes on from JBCDFK010000505.1 coordinate 590, forward strand.
ACAAATACCAAGTTCCCATCTGCTCCGATTTCGCAATTTGGATTCTAAGTATTATATGAGATGGCGGTCTTTCTCAAAGGCCGTCATTTTTATAGGATAACCAGATGAGCTTGATAGAACTCTTTGAGGCGAGTACACGCGGCGGCGCAGCGGCCCTTTGTCTCACGCTAATTATCCAAATCCTGGCACCAAGACCTATTCGTTCAGCTGCGATATTCGGCAGTTTGTTTTTCGCTGGTGCCGGAATTTACTGCATCGTTGCGCTACCGGTCATGGTCGAGCTCCTCGGCGGCTATATTGTCCCAGTAAAATTACTAGGCGTGATGTCACCCGCATTTTTCTGGTTGTTCATTCAAGCATTGCACAATGACAATTTCACCTTCAAATGGTGGATGGCAATTCCCCCGGGCATAATAGCAACGACCTATCTAATTTGCGTACCGTTTCCCGATTTCGAATCTGCATCGAAAATTGTGCAAGTCAGTATGGTCGCCATCCTCATGGCTCACTCCATATATGTTGTACGCTGCTGCATTGCTGATGACCTTGTTACATCGCGCCGTTTTTTCTCACAGCGCATGGCAGTTCTGGTACCCCTTATGGCCGCTGCCATTATGGGCATTGAGATTTTGGAAGCACTTGAAACGCAGCATCCGGTTGCACGCATCATTGTGGGTTCGTTAGCTTTGGCGGTGGGCATAACACTCACCACATCAATTTCAACTATACGCAAGACTCTTTTGCCGGTTCCGCCACAACATCGGTCCAGCACCCAAGAAGAAGGCCTGAGCGCGGCTGATCGCATTGATCTTGGTCGTCTCCGCGATTTGATGGAAGAAGGCGCATTTCTGAATGCTGGGCTCTCAATTGGCGAACTCGCCGGACAAATGAATGTGCCAGAACACCGTCTACGCAAGCTTATCAATTCCGGCCTGGGCTATCGCAACTTTGCAGCATTTCTCAATGATCACCGCATTGATGAAGCTAAACGCCGGCTTGCTCGCCCAACTTTTGCCCGCGAACAAATCACCAGCCTTGCGTTCGACTTAGGCTATGCATCGCTGGCGCCATTTAACCGAGCCTTTCGTGAACGGACCGGCAAAAGCCCCACAGAATATAGAGAAGACACGCTCAATAAAGCATAATCCGACATATCGCATTGACGAACAACTGTGTTGCACTAGCTATTTTGACAATGTCAAAATTTCGATTCTACGAGGCGATCAACACCCCGGCGTCCATCGGAAAACGTGTTTACTGTGCTTCCATTTTATGTGGTTTCCTGAAATAGCAACAATCTTCGCTTAGCTATATCATGGAATGAAAGTTCCAACTCGCATAGCGCCGAATTTCATAATCAGGTTTCTTGGCATTTTCGACAAATCAATTTGCCAATAGGTCATTCCCAATTTGAATATCTGTAGAGATGTTTCCAGTCTTCGAGCAAAGGAAATCTTGGGCATTGATTTTAAACCCGTTGACCAAGCTATACGTGACGCGGCATCTAGTATCCTTAAATACAATCCACGCTGGGTATCAATGCATAATTGATTGCGACCCACATAAACCGGAAGTGATCACAGATGGCACTAAAGCGCTTTGCAACTGAATTTGGCATGGGGGTGGATCTACGCGGTCAAGACTACACAAAAGCGGCCATTCGCGCGGTAAAAGATGCGCTCTATCGCAACTCGCTCACAATCGCGCCAGCTCTGGATAAAGATCCCTCGGAA
>JBCDFK010000506.1:0-2307 GCA_039178065.1 Pseudomonadota bacterium
CCACGGCGGAAAGATAGCGCTGTCGGGCGGGCATTCATGAGTGCCGTTTGTCCCGGTTGGGTTAGGTGACGTGTATCCTCATGAGGAACGCCAGCCGTACGGCCCTTCGCAGAGTTCCGAAAGAACAAAGCAGCGTGTAAGGCACCGCAAGAGCACCGGACGGGCGGTCGAAAGATCGCAACTAAATAGACTACGGATGCGAGATTTCGATCGCCCGTGGGACCATCAAATCCGCTTCGGATTTGCGATGGTCGTAGCAAGCACAGTTCGCAACCTGCCGGCACTCAACGGCGGGGCGTTGCCCCTTGTCTGTTGCCGGTTCCGCGAAAACTATAGTTTTCGCTACAGCTCGGACGCGCCGTCGCGCTTTTGCCTAAAGCGACTTCCACCTGCAGGCACTCTGTAGAAAAAATTCAGTTGTGTGCATGGCGGGGTTGATCCAAGCTCTAACAACCTATCTTTGGAATGACTGCTTTCGGCGCGGCAATACTTAGATTTGAAAGGTCAAAACCCATGTGTGAGGCGGCACAATAATGAACAATTTGCAGGGCGCGGATTATGCGCTTGCCACCTATGGCACCCTGGCGCCTGGCAAGCCCAATCATCACATTCTAGACGGGATGACTGGCACTTGGGTAACCGGGTGGATAAGGGGCATACTTAAGAATGCCGGCTGGGGCGCTGAGGGCGGATTTCCCGGCATTGTATTGGATCCAAACGGCAATGAAGTGGAAGTTCAGCTGTTCCTATCAAAGGATTTGCCAGCACATTGGGCGCGTCTTGATGAATTTGAGGGCGCTGAATATCGCCGTATAGCGGTTCATATTCGCACCGAAGAAGGTGATGTTGAAGCAAACATCTATGCCCTCGCCGATTAAATCACTTTTATTGCCATGCGCGGCGCCAACCCGCAGTGCGGGCGTCGGCTTCCGAGCAGAACCATCGCTCCCCATAATAGGGCCGGATTTCGGTTACGTCGTAATATTTTTGGCCCTGAACATGATAGATCTTCTCGCGCGAACCATAGCTGATATTGCCTTTGATCGTGCAATTGGTCGACGCGGTATATCGCGCTTTGGTCTGGCTGAATTGCTCGTTGTTATCCGGCGGAATAACCGCCGTGCCCCCCATTGCAACAAGCACAACACTGCCAAACACACCTATTTTAAGGAATGTCGCCATAGCTGCCCTCTTTCCTTTGCGACAGCGTAGAAAGGAGCCGTAAAGACAAAGTTGGAAATTTAGATTGCAGTTTAATGATTTTGAATAGTTGAGCCACACGCTTGATGGCTATTCAAAGCACAAAGGCGCTTGTACAAAGAATCGCATCGCAAAAGTCTGATTGGAAAATTTCGCTATGTTTAAACCAGGTATTGTTGCTGCCATTACCGGCGCATTGTTTAGCTTTCAGGCGCATGCGCAAGAAGCGGATGAGAAGCGCGCCTTCATCGAAGCCAATATTTTGGCGGTTTTCTATCATGAGCTCGGCCATGCGGTGATTGACGTGATGGAAGTGCCGATTTTTGGCCAAGAGGAAGATGCGGCCGATGTAATGTCGGTGCTGCTGATCGACTGGCTTTATGAGGAGGACACCGCGCAAGCTATCGCCATGGACAGCGCCTTTGGCTATATCAACGATCCCGACCGAGAGCTGGAAGTTGCTTATTGGGGCGTGCATGGCCCCGATGAACAGCGCTTCTTCAATCATGTTTGCTTGTTCTATGGCGCCAATCCAGATCTTCGCGATGAATTGGCGAGCAGTCTTGGATTGCCCGATGATCGCGCTGAGACCTGCCCGGAAGAATATGAGCTAGCCGCCGATAGTTGGGGCTATATTTTCGATGAGGCGGACAATCTGGACACCAAAGTATCCATGGTTTTCAGCCCAGGTGGTTCTGGCGAAGACGCTGCGATCGCCAATGATTTGCTCGCCAATGAGGTTGAGCAAATGAATAAGGATTTCAAACTGCCGCAACAAGTTTCGGTATCGGTGGAAAGTTGCGGCGAAGCCAATGCGTTTTACGACCCTGAGGATGTGTCAATTGTTTTCTGCTCAGAATTCGTGACACATCTGGATGACATGTATGAGCGCTATTGGCGTTGATGAAATCGCATTAGCGATATTTGGCCGCTGTGATGAATTCGCCGAAGGTCTCGCACCAGATAAGCACGGTGTTGTAATCCTCAAGGTTCACATCAGCCGGCAAATCGGCCAGAAAGCCCTCGAAAGTTTTGACGTCGCCCACATTGAGCGAGCTTTCCTTGAGCGGCAGAAATTCGTCTTCATGTTCAACAAATTCGGTGACC